>JBAXWQ010000133.1:0-9017 GCA_037128315.1 Opitutia bacterium
TTCCTCCGCCCGCAAGCGGGCGCCTTGCTCCCGGGCCAGCGCCACCGTGCGCTCGTTGGAGATCTTGGCGAAATGTTCCAATCCCGCCCCTTCGGCCCGGATGGCGGCCAGCGGTGACGGCGCCCCACCATCCGCCGAACTGGAGCGGCGGTCCCCCAGCAAAACCAGCAGGAAAGGCACGAGGGCCAGGAGCAGGGCCAGCAGCACCATGACGGCCAGAATGCGTTGCTGCAGCACCTGCACCCGGAGCAAGGCGGGCGGCGCGAGGGTGACCCGCACCTGCCAGCCGGGCGAGCCCGGGAAAGTTTCCGTAAAGGCCAAGGCCGGCGCAGGCACCGGGTTGGGCAAGGGTGGGTTGCTCACGGGCAGCAGTTCCACCGACCCGCCGAGCAAGGCGCCGAATTCGCTGCGATAGGCCGCGTCCCATTTTTCCGGGGGGCGTCCACTGACCGCCAGCGCCCGGTCCAGGCGGGCCCGGCCTTCGGCCACCGCGACGGCCTGCAGTTGCCGGGTTTCCCGGTGCAGCCACCATTGCAGGGTCACGGCAGCGACGAGGAAAAGCACCAGCAATATCAGGGCGAGGCCCAGGGAGCGTGCGGGAAGGTTCATGCGACGACGGGGCAGGCTACACGAAAGACTTCGCGGCTGTCGCGTCAAAATCTTCGACATTTGCGGCGTGAGGGCTAGTTTGACCCCCTTTATGGAGTCATTCTATATCACCACCGCCATCGACTATGTGAACGGGTCGCCGCACCTGGGCCATGCCTATGAGAAGGTGCTGACGGATGTGATTGCCCGTTTCCGCCGGCAGATGGGGGATCGCGTGCACTTCCTCACCGGCGTCGACGAGCACGGCCAGAAGGTGCAGGCCAGTGCCAAGAAGCGGGGCATTCCGCCGCAGCAGTTTGCGGATGAGGTGAGCGCCGAGTTCCGGGCCCTCCTGCCCAAGCTGGATATCTCCAACGACGACTTCATCCGCACCACCGAGGAGCGGCACAAGAAAGTGGTCCGCTCCGTGTTGCAGCAACTCTTTGACCAGGGCGAGATCTACCAGGCCGAATACAAAGGCTTCTACTCGACGCGCCAGGAGCAGTTCCTGCAGGAAAAGGACCGTCTGCCGGATGGCACCTGGCCGGAAATTTTCGGTGAGGTCACCGAGATCACGGAGTCGAATTACTTCTTCAAGCTCCGGCAGTATCAGGAATGGTTGGTGGATTTCCTGAGCAGGAACGAGGATTTCATCTTCCCGCGCTACCGGCAGAAGCAGGTGCTGGAGTTCCTGAAGGAGCCGTTGAACGATCTCTGCATCTCGCGCCCTCGCGAACGGCTGGAATGGGGCATCCCGCTGCCCTTCGATGAAAACTACGTCACCTACGTGTGGTTCGACGCCCTGCTCAACTACTACTCGGCGGTCGCCGACCAGCCGGGGGTCTGGCCGGCCCGCTGGCACGTCATCGGCAAGGATATCCTGGTGCCGCCGCATGCCGTCTATTGGCCCATCATGCTCCATGCGGCGAAGCTCCCCCTGCCGGGCGGCATCATCGCCCACGGCTGGTGGATGACGGGGGGCTCGAAAATGTCCAAGAGCACCGGCAACGCCCTCAATCCCCTCGACCTCGTGGCCGAGTTTGGCGCGGATGCCTTCCGCTACTTCCTGATCCGGGAGATGAACGTTGGCCAGGACAGCGATTTCACGCGCGAACAGTTCCTCGTGCGCTACAACAGCGAGCTGGCGAACAATCTGGGCAACCTCGTCAACCGCACCCTGAATATGGCCACGCGGTTTGCCGCGGGCGTGCTGCCCGCCGCCGAAGTCACGACGGACCTCGAGCGCTCGTTGCAGGAGTTGTGGACCAGGACCCGCGACGAATTCATCCCGCTCTGCGAGGGCTTCCAATTCCACACCGCGCTGGAGCGGGCCATGTTTTTTCTCACCGAGACGAACGCCTACATCGAGAAGCGGGCCCCGTGGAAGCTGGGCAAGTCCGCCGAGCCGGCCGATCAAGCCCTGCTGCGCACCTCCCTCGCGACGATGGCGGAGGCGCTCCGCCTGGCGGTGGCCCTCATCCAGCACGTCACCCCCGCCACCACGAAAAAAATCAACGAAGTGCTGGGCCACGTGCCGGGCACGGTCTGGCGCGATGAGCTCGCCTGGGGGGGCAGGCTGAACGGGGCCAAGGTCGCCACCACCCTTGTCCTTTTCCCTCGTCCCGCCCCGCCGGCTCCGGAGAAAAAAGGGTAGGGGCGTCTGCCCACTCAACCAATGGACGAAACCTGTCATTCTGAGCGCAGCGAAGAATCCATACCATCGAAGGCCGCGCCACGTTCGTTGCCGTGGATCCTTCGCTGCGCTCAGGATGACAATTCAATTTGAACGTACCGCAGCGCCCGGGCCGTTGCGGGCAATGACCTGATTGCGCCAATCGTCCATGACCATCCTCCCGATCAACCCGACCGAGAACGTCACGCCGGAATCGCTGCGGGCCTTTTTGGAGCGGTGTCGCGAACTCGCCCGCGCGGCCGGCCGGCCCCAGCTCGTGAGCATCAGCCTGACCGTGGATCATCTCGATCCCCTGGCCGTCCTCGAGTCCATCTTTGAGCCCGGGCAGCTGCACTTTTATGCCGAGCGGCCGGCGCAGGGCTTCGCGGTGGCGGGGGCCGAGGCGGTCCTGGAATTTCAAGCGTCCGGGCCGGATCGTTTTCGCGCGGCGCAGGACTACATGGCGGGCGTGCTGGCCAACACCATCGCGGTCGGCCCGCTGGCCGAGCCGTTTGCCGGGCCTCATTTCTTTTTCGCCTGCGCCTTTGCCGACTCGGCGCCGGCCGGGGCCGTTTTCCCGGCCCTGCGCCTGTTTGTGCCCCGGTGGCAGGTGGCGCGCATGGGGGACAGCACCGTGGCGGTGGCGAATCTCCCGGTAGCCGCCGATGCGCCCGTGGACTTGCTGGCGGCCAAAGTCTGGAAGGCGCACGAAAAGTTTCGCTCGTTTGATTACCGCAGCGCGCAGCGCCGCGACCGACCCTCCGCCCCCCGGGAGGTTGCGGAGGTGGGTGGCAGCGGGACCTACCCGCGCGCCGTGGCGGCCGCGCTGGAGGAGATCGCCCGGGGGGACTATCGCAAGATTGTCCTGGCCCGGGCGCGGCGGCTGACCACGACCGAGGAATTCCATCCCCTCGGGCTGCTCAACCATCTCCGCCAACGTTTTCCCGGCTGCTACGCCTTCTCGATCGCCGACGGCCGGGGCGGGAGCTTCATCGGGGCCTCGCCGGAACGTCTGGTGCGCGTGGCCGGCGGGCGCATGCACACCGAGGCCCTGGCTGGGTCGGCGCCGCGCGGCGATTCGGCCAGCGAGGACGCGGCCTATGCGCGGGCGCTGTTGCAGAGCGAGAAGGAATTGCGCGAGCACCGGTTGGTGTATGAATCGATCACGCGCCGCCTGGCGGATCTGGGCTTGCAGCTGGAGCATGCGGCGCAACCGCGGGTGCTGGGCCTGGCCAATGTGCAGCACCTGCATCTGCCGATCAGTGCGACGCTGCCGGCCGGGGTGCATATCCTCGATCTTGTGGCCCGGCTGCATCCCACTCCGGCGGTGGGCGGCACCCCGCGGGAGCCGGCGGTGGCCGCCATCCGCCGGCTCGAATCATTCGACCGGGGATTGTACGCCGGCCCGCAGGGCTGGGTGGACCACCGCGGCGGCGGGGAATTTTTCGTCGGCCTCCGCTCGGCGCTGATCCAGGGGCGATCAGCCACCGCCTATGCCGGCGCCGGCATCGTGGCGGGGTCTTCACCAGAGAAGGAATTTGCGGAAACCGAGTTGAAGTTTAAGGCATTGCTCGACGTTATGGTTGAACCATGAGCCGCCTGCTCGATCATCCGCTTGATTACCGCAGCCCCAATGCGCTGTGGGGCAGTGTGCTCGTCGAGACCCTACACCGGCTGGGCGTGCGGCAGGTGGTGATCTCGCCGGGCTCGCGCTCCACCCCGTTGACCATGGCGTTTGCCCGCCATCCAGGGCTGGAAGCCATTCCGGTGCTGGACGAGCGCTCGGCGGGTTTTTTCGCCCTCGGCCTGGCCAAGCCGCAGCTTCAACCCGTGGTGCTGCTGTGCACGAGCGGCACGGCCGGGGCCAATTATTTCCCCGCCGTCATCGAGGCGCAGGAAAGCGGGGTGCCGCTGCTGGTCATCACGGCCGACCGGCCTCCGGAGATGCGGGAGTGCCACTCCGGCCAGACCATCGACCAGCAGAAGCTCTTCGGTTCCCATGTGAATTTCTACCATGAATGCGCGGTGCCGGCGGCGAGTCTGCCGATGCTGCGCTATCTGCGTCAGACCGTGGCCCATGCCGTGGCCCGCACGACCGGCCCCGCCCGTGGACCGGTGCATCTGAATTGCCCGTTCCGTGATCCGCTGACCCCCGGGGGCGAAGCCCTGCCGGAGGAAATAACCGCCAAGGCCCTCAAGACTTTCTTTGCCGGCCTGGCGGCCGGGCCGCGGCCGGCCGGCGAGCGGGCGGCCGCCCTGGGCCCGTATTGGAAAAAAATGACCCGCGCCACCCGGGGCATCATCGTTGCGGGTCCGGTTGAATCAGCGGACGGGCAGGACTTCAGCCGGCAAGTGGGGCGTCTCTCACGATCCTTGGGCTGGCCGGTGCTGGCCGACGCCCTCAGTCCCTTGCGCACCCACGCGCCGGTGTCCGGCCATCTGGTGGTGCATTACGATGCCATTCTGCGGAGTTCAACCGTCGCGGAGGCGCTGCGGCCCGATTATGTGATTTGTCTGGGCGGCTGGCCGACCAGCAAGGCCTTGCGCGCCTGGCTGCAGGCCAGCGATCCGGAGGTATTGCTGGTGGCCGCCGGCACCGCGAATCAGGATGCACTCCACTTGCGCAGCCGCTTCATCCATTGCGAGCCCGGTGAGTGGGCCCATGACTGCAAGGGGCAGAGGCGCCGGCCCGAATACGCCAGGCTCTGGCTGCAAGCCGAGTCTCGGGCGCGGCAGTTCCTGCACCGGCGGCTGGGGGCGCTGCCCTTTGCGAGTGAGCCGCGTTGCGTACCGCTCCTCGCCCGTCACCTGCCGGTCCGGACCAGGGTGTTTGTGGCCAACTCCATGCCGGTGCGGGACGCCGAGTATTTCTGGCCCGCCACCGCGCGGGCCCAGCGGATCTATTTCAACCGCGGGGCCAATGGCATCGATGGCACGCTTTCCACCGCGCTGGGCGTGGCCCACGGGCGCGACCCCGCCGTGCTGCTGACCGGCGACCTGGCGCTGTTGCACGACACCAACGGATTCCTCAGTGCGGCAAAATTCACGGGCAGCCTGACCATTGTGTTGATCAACAATAACGGCGGCGGGATTTTCGAGCACTTGCCCGTGGCCGACTTCCAGCCACCCTTTGAGGAATTCTTCGCCACGCCACAGCACGTGGATTTCCCGACGCTCTGCCGGGCCTATGGCGTCAAGCATGTGGCTGTCCGGAGCTGGGACCATTTTGCCGGGTTGATTGCCCGGTTGCCCGCGCGGGGCATCCGGGTGCTCGAGGTTCGCACCAACCGGAAAAGCGATGCCGCCTGCCGGCGTGAACTCTTCCGCGCAGTGGCTCGGGCGGTCGTGCCGGACGCGCTCGACCGCCGCCACCAGGCTAGGGCATGACGGGCAATTGCACCGTGAAGGTCGTGCCCGTGCGGGCGGTGCGGTAGGTGATTTTGCCGTGATGGGCCTCGACGATGGAGCGCACGAGGGCCAGGCCCAGGCCGGTCCCGCCCGCCTTGCCGTGGCTGACGAAGGGCTCAAAAATGGTCGAACGAATTCCGGTGGGTATGCCGGGCCCATTGTCGGCGATCGTGATCAACACCTGATCGTGGTGCGCCCGGGCGGTAATGGTGATGCGCCGGGATTTTTTGCCCCGCAGGGCCTCCACCGCATTGGTGACCAGGTTTTGGAGCACGCGCTGAAAGCGGTCCGCGTCGAGCGCCAGCACCACGGGGCTGGACTTGCACTGCAGGCGCACGCCGGCTTGGGCGAGGAACGCCGCATTGTTTTCCTGCAAATGCTGGAAGATCTCACGCAGCGGCACCGCCTTGACCCGCAGGCGGGTTTCCCCCCGCGAGAATTCCAGGACCTCCTCCATGGTGCCGCTCAACCGGTCCACCTGCCGGAGTATGGTGGCGGCGTAGGCCTGGGTCTTCGCATCCGGGTGGTGGAGGGCGAGTGACTCCGTGACCAGGCGGATTGTGGTGAAGGGACTGCGGAAGTCGTGGATCATGGAGTTGGCCATCTCGCCAATCAGGGTGATCTTCTCCTTGCGCACGACCTCGGTGACGTAGCGGTCATTGGTGGAGCGCAGGTTTTCGCTGACGTGGCTGAACAGCCGCAGGACGGTGTGCCAGGAAGATTCGGCCAGCCCCTTGAGGAAGGCCTTCTGCGGGATGCGGCCCAGGTGGACGGGGCCGTCGGCGATCGCGGCGGTGCTGCGGTTGGATCCATCCAGCACCCCCAGTTCGCCAAAATAGTCATCCGGGCCCTTGTAGGCGATGATCTGGGGCGAACCCCCGGCGGATTTCTTGGTCAGGATGATCCGGCCGGTAAAAACGAGATAGATGGAATCCGACGGCGAGCCTTCGTCGAAGATCATCGCCTGATGCGGGTAGCGCACGAGGCGGACCTGCTTGACCAGCTTCAGTCCCTGGGCGGCCGCAAAATGGCTGATGAAAGGATGGGCGCGAAGGTCAAGGGCCATGCCCCGAACATGGCCGAGCAGCCGGCGAGGTGCAAGCGGCTACAACTGGATGGGCAGGCCGACCTCGATGATCTGCATCGGGGGCAACTGGTAATAGTCCCGCGCCTGCCGGGCGTTGCGACTGAGGAAGCCGTAGAAATGCTTCTGCCATTCGAACATTCGCGAGTCGCCGCCGGTGATGATCATTTCGCGGTTAAAATAGTAGGTGGCCTCGTTGAGTTTCAGCGGCACGCCGGCATCGCGCACCTGCTCCATCAGGCTCGAGACATCCGGGGATTCCATGTAGCCGTAGCGGCCGATGGCGCGCCAAACCCCGTGGCCGATCTCCCGGACGGTGAAACGCTCCTCATTCCCCACCAGCGGAACCTCCTCCGTGGTGATGCTCAGGAGGACCACGGTCTCATGCAGAACCTTGTTCGCCTTGACGTGGTGCAGCAGGACCAGCGGGGTGCCGGTGGGATTGCCCGCCATGAACACGCCGGTGCCGCGCACCCGCGTGATATGGTCGCTGCAGGCGATCGTGCTCAGTTCCTGCTCGGTGATCTCATTGGCGTAGATGCGCCGGAAAATCTCGGTCTTGCCGCTCTTCCAGGTGTGCATGATGGCGAGCAGGGCCAGCCCGACCAGAATGGGCAGCCAGCCTCCATCGGAAAATTTGTGGAGGTTGGAATAGATGAAGGCGGCCTCGATCAGGAGGAAAAACACCGCCAGGGGAATGATCTTCCACCAGCCCCAGTGCCAGCGCAGCCGCGTGACGCGGAAAAAGGCCAGGGTGGTGACCAGCATCGTGCCGGTCACCGCGATGCCGTAGGCCGCGGCCAGGTTTTCGCTCGAGCGGAATTCCAGCACGACGTAGATGGAGCCGATGGCCAGGGCGATATTGACCAGCGGCAGGTAAATTTGCCCTGCGTGGCTGGCGTTGGTGTACTTGATGTTCAAGCGGGGGAAATAACCGAGCTGGATGGCCTGGCGGGTCAGGGAATACGTGCCCGTGATCAGAGCCTGACTGGCGATCATCGCGGCGGCGATGGACAGACCGATCAACATCAGCCGGGGCCGGCCTTCCGGCACGAGGGCAAAAAACAGGTTGTCGATCTGCTCCGGATGATCGAGGGCCAGGGCCCCTTGGCCAAAGTAGTTCAGGAGCAAGCCGGGGAAGGCGATGCCATACCAGGCCAGGGAAATGTATTTCCGGCCAAAATGCCCCATGTCGGCGTAGAGGGCCTCGGCGCCGGTGATGGCCAGCACCACGGCCCCGAGGATCATCGTGGCGTGACCCGGGTGCTGCACCAGCAGGGTGAGGCCGTGCCCGGGATAAAGCGCCGCCAGGATGTCCGGATTGTCAATGATGTGCCACAGGCCGGCGAGGCCGATGGTGAGAAACCAGATCAGCATGACCGGTCCGAAAACCCGGCCGATTTTCTGGGTGCCCTTGTATTGGAAATAAAACAGGCCGATCAGAATGACGCACGTGATGAGGGGAATGTAATGCTGGTAGCCGGGTTCGATGCTCTTCAGGCCCTCGACGGCGCCCAAGACCGAGATGGCGGGGGTGATGACCCCATCGCCATACAGCAGGGCGGCGCCGAACAGAACCAGCAGGGTAAACCAGCCGGTTCGCGCGGTCTTGTCGCGATCGGGATTGGTCAGGGCCAGCAACGCGAAGATGCCGCCCTCACCGCGGTTGTCCGCCTTCATGACCAGCAGGAGATACTTTACACAGACCACGATGACGAGGGCCCAGAAGACCAGGGAAAGCGCCCCGAGAATCCCGTTGGCCCGGTCGACCACCGGCAGGGCGTGCAAACATTCCCGCAGCGCGTAAAGCGGGCTCGTCCCGATGTCGCCGAACACGACCCCGAGGGCGCCGAGCGTTAGGCCAGCACTGGCCACCGTGCTGACCTTATGCGGAGTTGATTGCATGAACGGCCCATTGTTGGGCTGTCGCCCCGCACTCCAAGCAGTTTTATGGGATTTTCCAAATACAGCTTGACCCTGATTGTAAAAAATCCGCCGGCCGGCTAAAACGGTTGCCGCTCAGCAAGATCACGGCAGTGTGCAGGCATGCTTCCCGCCTGGAAAATTGCCATTAAGTACGAGGATATCACCTATCACAAGGCGGCCGGCATGGCCAAGATCACGATCAACCGGCCGGAAAAGCGCAATGCCTTCCGCCCGCAGACCGTCGCCGAAATGCACGCAGCCCTGCTTGATGCCCGGGAGGATCAGACCATCGGGGTGGTTTTTCTGACCGGGGCCGGGCCCGCCAAGGATGGCAAGTAC
>JBAXWQ010000134.1:0-9016 GCA_037128315.1 Opitutia bacterium
GGATCCCCCGGCCGGCCGGTGAAACGGGTCGTCGATGTCTGCACCGGTTCGGGCTGTCTCGCCGTCCTGCTCGCGCACCAGTTTCCCCTGGCCAAGGTGGACGCCATCGAGCTGTCACCCGACGCACTGGCGGTGGCCCAATTCAATGTCGCCATGCATGGCCTGACGCGGCGGATCAGGCTGCACCACTCCGATGTGTTCGAGGCCGTGCCCCCGGTTAAGTACGATGTGATCCTCAGCAATCCGCCGTACGTGCCGACCCGCGAGCTGCGCGGCCTGCCGGCGGAATTCAAAAACGAGCCCGCGATGGCGCTTGATGGCGGCCGGGACGGGCTCGACATCATCCGCCGAATTTTCCGCCAGGCCCGCGGGCGGCTGCAACCGCATGGCCTCGTCGTGCTGGAGGTTGGCGGCCTGCGCGCGGCGATGGACCGGGCTTTCCCCGCGCTTGACCTGCACTGGCTGCATACGGCCGACGGCGAGGATTGTGTGTGCGTGGTGCACGCCGCCCGGCTGAAGGACTGGACCGGCTGACCCCGGTTGGATTCACGGCCGGCGAGCGAGTACCTGCACCACGGCGGACCGGCCGGTATGGCCCGTGCCCTCGAGCACGTCACGTTCGCACTCGTGCGCGATGACGAAATCGAGGCCGGCCAGTTCCGCGCGCAGCCCGGCCAGCGTCGGGAGAAGTTCCACCTCCTTCGGGCCGCCGGTGCCGAAGGCCAGCTGGGCCGGCGTGTAGGCTTCGAGGATGAAAACCCCGCCCGGCTGCAATCCGGTCGCCACCTGCGAGTACACCCGGGCGCGCAGCCGGGGAGGCAGATGGAGAAAAATGGACACAATGGCGGCCCAGGCGCCCGGCTGGATAGGATAGTCGTGCAAATCCGCCACGATGGTAGCGAGGGTGAGCCCGCGGTCCGCGGCGAGTTGCCGGGCCTTGGCCAGTCCGGTGGCGGACTGGTCGACCGCGGTGACGGCATGGCCGCGACTAGCGAGGAAGGCGGCGTTGCGGCCTTCGCCTTCGCCCAGGCAGAGCACCGGACCGGCCGGAATCCGCTCGGCGCCGAGACGGAGAAAATCGTTCGGCGCCGTGCCGAAGACAAAGTCAGCCACCGCGTAGCGGTTGTCCCAGAACGAAGGATTCATGCCGTCCGGCCACAGCCGGTCAATTACGGCTGCTTCGCCGGGGCGTCGGCAACGGACACCCGCATGAGGCCGCGCCATTCGCCGGCCTTGTAGCCGGTGGCCTGGTCTGCCGGATAGAGTGCACTGAGTTTGGCCCGCAGGGCGGCGGATTGCTCCGCCGGGTTGCCATGGCACGCGAGACATTTGGGCATGATGCCAAGGGGCTTGTACACCCGCCATTCCGGCGCCGCCGGGGGATTTTCCACGCGCTGGACCAGCAAGGCCGGAGGATTTTCGCCCATTTCCATCTCTTGCCGGATAAAGCCGAGGACCTGTTGTTCCGCGGGATCAGGGGTGTTGGCCGGGCTGCGCAGCCGGACGCTGGTGCGTTTCATCGCGGTGATCCGCGGCAATCCGGCCACCGTGCCCTTGACCATCGGCACCGACTTGAGGTGGCAGATATCCACCGCCCCTTCCGCGCCACCCTTGGCCAGGGCGGTGTTTACTTCACGGACGAGGGTGTTGGCCAGCTGGTTGATGGCGTTTTCACCCAACCGGCGAACCTCGGCGACTTCCGGGGCATCGGCGTCCACCAAGCTGGCCTTGAAACCCGGGCCGGCCTCGGCGGCCGCACCCTGACCGGCGGCCAGAAAAGCCAGCAACAAGGGGAGAAAATTTTTTGTGCTAGGTTTCATGTCAGGGTGGGGTCGAGTGGTTTTATTTTTTGACCGGGTCGATTTTTTTGACCGGCAGGCCGGCGGCCTCCCAGTCTTTGTAGCCACCGGCGTTGGCCGTCTTGAATCCCTGGGCCGCGAGGGCCTCGCCCAGCACCCCAGCCCGCTTGCCGGAGCGGCAGTACAAAATGATCTGCTGGTCGCCTGTGTGGGCGAGGAATTCCTTCCACCCTTTCTGGGGGCCGTCGAAATCGCTCTTGGGGAGCAGGACCGCGCCAGTGACCACCCCGGTTTCGGCCCACTCGGCCGGTTCCCGGACATCCACGAGCACGGCTTGATGGGCGGCGACCAAAGCCGCGGCGGCAGCCGGCGTGATCTTCGCCACGTCCGCCGCGCCCAGGGTTGCGCTCAAGAGAAAGCCGAGCAGGGAAAAATACCGCAGGCAGGAGGGGGGCATGGCGGGAGATTACCCGGCGGAGCGCGGAGCGCAAGCCACGGTCGCGGCGGGCTATTTTCCCGCGGGGGCCGCCGCCGGTTCAGGCCCGACGAGCGAGGCGCGGATGAGGCCGCGCCAGGTGTAGACGGCATACTCCTTGGCCTTGTCCTCGGGATACCGCCGGGCGAGTTTCGCCCGGACCTCCGGGTCCAGTTCCTGGCTGGGGCCGTGGCACTTTAGGCAGATCGGCCGGGTGCTGATGGGACGGTAGACGCGCCATTCCCTGGGCGCACCGGGACGATCAACCCGCTGCACCAGAACCGCCGGGACCTCCGTGCCATCGCGGATGGCGGCTTTCACCATATCCAAGGCGGCTTGGTCGGCGGCGTCGGGTCGGTTCGCGGGGTTGCGCAGGATCAGGCTGGTGAGTTTGAGCGTGGTTACCTGTGGCTGGCCGGGCTCGGACTTGGGCAGGATCTGCTGCTTGAGGTGCACCAGGTCGATGGCACTGGCCAACCCCTTCTCCTCGACGGCGCGCTCAATCTCATAGACCATGGTGTGACTGGCCCGGTCGTTGACGGTTTCACCGGTTTGGCGGATGGCCGCGACCGCCGGATCAGTGGGATCAACCCAACTGAAGGACAGATCTTTGGGGCGAGAGGTATCCACCGCGGCGCAGGTCAGCGCTCCGCTAGCGAGGAGACAGACAAAGAGGGGCGTCTTCATGGTCCGACTATACACCAGGAAGCGCCCCAAGTCATCAGGGTTATATAATGGCAAAAAATGCGCAGTGCGGCGGGTGCGTCTTCGGGGCGCTCGCGGCTCAAACCGCCGCCAGGGCCTGCTGCAAGTCCCAGATGAGGTCCTCGCTGTTTTCAATACCAATGGAAAGGCGCACAAGATCGTCGGTGACCCCGCCAAGGATTTTGTCGGCGGGGGCCAGTCCGGAGTGGGTCATGGCCGCGGGATGCTGCGCCAGGGACTCGGTGGAACCAAGGGAAACGGCGAGCTTGAAGACCTTCAGGTGATCAAGAAACGCAAAGGCCTCCGGCTCCCCGCCGCGGATGTAGAAGGATATCAGCGATCCCGGCCCCGTGTGCTGCTTCCGGTAGATGGCGTATTCCGGATCGCCGGGGGCCAGGAGGCCCAGGTAGCAGACCTGGCGGACCTTGGGGTGGGCGACCAGAAAAGCGGCCACCACCTCGGCATTGCGCTGCTGCTGCTCGGCGCGGATCTTGAGGGTCTCGAGCGAACGGGTAAGCAGCCAGGCGGTGTAGGGGTTCGGCATCCCCCCGAGCAGCGCGCGGTGCTGCGCGATGGCGGAGAGCAGGGCGTCATCGTTGGCCAAGGCCACGCCGCCGACCACATCCGAGTGGCCGCCGATGAACTTGGTGGCGGAATACAGCACGATGTCGGCGCCAACCCTGGCCGGCTGGGCGAAGACCGGCCCGGCCATGGTGTTGTCGACAATGACCAATATGCGGCCGCCGGGCTGGCGCGTGGCGAGTTCCTTCATGCGACCAATGTCGGTCAGCCGGTTGTTGGGGTTGGCCGGACTTTCGATAAAAATCGAGCGGGTGCGCGAAGTGATGAGCTTTTCCGCCAGCGCCGGGGCGTCGACCCCCGCCGGCACGAAATGCGCCGCGATACCGAGGCTCTTGAGAAAATGGTGGATGAGCGCATCGGTGCCGCCGTACACGGGCACGCAGACGATCATCTCATCGCCCGGATGATGGGTGGCGAGCAGGGTCGTGGCGATGGCGGCCATGCCGCTGGAAAAACTGTAGGCATCCTTCATGCCTTCCCAGAGGGCCACCCGCTCCTCAAAGATCTCGAGATTCGGGTTGTTGATCCGCGAATAGATCAGGCCCTGCTCATGGCGCGGCGGGGGCGTGCCTTCCCCGTGGGCCCAGGCGAAAAACTTTTTGCCGTCGGCCGCGCACTTGAAGGCGAAGGTGGAGGTGAGGAATACCGGGGGCTTCACCGCGCCCTCGCTCAGCCACGGGTCAAAGCCGGCACTGAGGGCCAGGGTTTCAGGGTGCATCCGGGCGGCTTCAGCGTCGGTCAACTTGGTCATGGGGGTCCTTTGTTGCCGGGCAGCTTACTTCAGGCCGTGGTGAAAGTCCGCCCCGCGCCGGCCGGGGGCGGCACTAATTAAGGCAACTGTTCACACGCATTACTGGCACAAGTGGGGCGCAGAAACGCAAACGCGACCAAGCAAAAGAGCCGGCGCGCGGCCGGCTCTGGGCAATAGACGTACCAAGAATCACGCGATTCAGGTTTTCGGAGGAATGGGGCAGTTCGCCTGATTACCGGTGCCGTTTTTGGCGCCTTGGCCGGGAGCAGTGGCCTTGCCGGAGCCGTCGCGAACCGGCGTGCCGGTCGAGTTCGGGTTGCCGCGATTGTTGACGGCCTTGCCGGAGCCGTCGCGGACCGGAGTACCGGCCCTGCTGCCGGCATTGCCGCCGCCGTTGCCGCCGCGCGGACCCGCCGCAAGGGCAGAAGTGCCGGCCAGAAGGCACGCACTGATGAGAGAAGTCAGGATGATGATTTTTGTTTTCATGGATATGTTGCTTTCACTCGGTCCAACCCCGCAGCAGGAAGAATATTACAGCTCTGGGAATAATTCTGAAACCCTTTGCTTCAGTTCTGCTGTAATATAGACTGCGCTCCGGGGTTAATCCCCACGGTGAACACTGTCTTCCTTCCTCCTTTCATGCTCCTGCTGGCCGACTGGCTTGTCATGCGGAGCGAAAGCGTGGCGCCCGCCGCCAACGCCGCCGGAGGGTCGGAGACGGAGTGGATGTCCCGGGTAGCGGCGGGCGATGAAGCTGGATTACAGCAGCTTTATGACCGATGGAAACGACCGCTCCTGAGTTTTTTCTACCGTTCACTGGGCTCGCACGCCGATGCCGAGGACCTGACGCTGGAGGTTTTTGTGCGATTGCACCGCTCCGCCGCGGACTACCGGCCAACCGCGCAGTTCTCCACCTACCTGTTTCACATTGCGCAAAACCTCTTGCGCAACGAACTGCGCCGGCGCCGGCGCAAGCCTTCGGATGCCGTGCCACCCGAATTGTTCGATAACCTGCCACAGGAAAACGTCCCCGGCCGGCAACTGGCCGAGTTGGAAGAGGTCCTGCAGCAGGCCCTCACGCGCCTGCCGGAGAAACACCGGACGGCGCTGCTCCTCATCCAACAACAGCAGTTGGACTACCCGGCCGCCGCCGCGGCGTTGCGGATGACAGAAAACGCCCTGCGGGTGCTCGTGCACCGGGCCCGGCAAATACTCAAAATTGAAATGGAGGCCCTCCCATGAATACCCTGCCGCGCCCTAATCCCTCCGACGATGACATCAACCGGCTGTTGGCCCGGGGCTATTGCGACACCTCGCCCAGGTTTGAGGCGCGCTGGGTGGCGTTGAAACGCGAACTGCGGCAAAGGCCGGTTGCGACTACCCGGCTGTTCCCGGGGTGGGGGCGGTCCGGCTGGTTCGGGGCCTTGGGCGCCGCGGTCGCGGTCGCCCTTGTGCTGTATTCAGCCCGGCCGACTGCGCGGATGCCCACCGGGCAAAATTTTCCTCACTTGAACGAACTGCTGGCCATGGATGCGGTACTTGGCTGTGCCCGGCCCTTGCTCGACGAGGAAAACCGCACCGCCCTGCTGCATTTGCCCGCTGGCGAACCACCGCACAACTAAATCCTTCATGAAAACCTTCCTGCACCTTATTCTCCTTACGAGTCTGCTGTCCCTCGGTAGGTTGGGCGCGGCCGACCCTGGGCCGGCTACCCCGACCCCTGCAATTCCGGCGGGCAAGGAATTGGCCGCCCTCGACCAGTTCCTCAGCCTTTCCAACGAAGATCTTGACCAGATGCAGCGGGTGATCGCCCGCATTCGGGCCATGAGCAGCGAGGAAAAGGCGGCACTACGCCGCGAGATGGACCAGTTCCGCCGCCTGCCCGATGCGCAGCGCCGGCAGCTGCGGCAGGGGTGGGGCGGCATGGAAGAAGGGATCCAAGATGCTTGGCGGCGGATGATGCAGTCCGCCTCAGCCGAGCGGCGCGATGAAATCCAGGCCAATCTTCAGGCCCTGACCCAAGAGAAAAAAATGGCCTACCGCCGACAGCTCGTGGAGGAGTTCCTCCAGCAAGAGGCAAAAAAATAACCACGCCTGTAATGCTGGCGGCCGGGCGGGGTTTCACCGGAATCAACATCCTTGCCATGAAAATTCTGACGACGGGGTCCAACCCGGTCGCCTGCAGCACATGGTCTGCGATCCATTCGGCCCAGGTCCACATTAAGGGGCTCCGCTAGGGGAGGCCGGGCGCTACCCTAGCGGAGTGGAGGAGGGGATTACTTTTTCTCCTCGGACTTCACTTCGCAGGTGCTTAGCCCGATGGGCAGGTAGGCTGGGCAGAAACGGAAGGTGGCGGTCAGGAGCGGCACGATGCCGACCAGGCCCCACCAGGACTTGAAGTAATAGCCGGCGCCGAGGAGGGCGAAGCCGACGAGGAAGCGGAGAATGCGGTCGATGCCGCCGACGTTGGATTTCATGTGCTTTATGGGTTGGGGTTGAACAAACAAAGGGCGGGTTGGGCTATTGGCACACCGTGCGGATGAAGGCGGCCTGCTCGCGGGCGACCGGACCGCCCATGATCTCGGCCACGACGCCGCCGAAAATCGGCGCAATCAGGCCGGGATTCATGGCCCCGATCCAAATGGAGCCGTCACTCTTTTCGTAGACGGAGATGGTGCAGGGCATCAGCACCGAGACGCGGCGCGCGGTGTCATCGCGCATGATGGTGGCGGCGTGCTTCGCCTGGCAGAGATTGACGAGGCGCACGGGCCGGACCATGCCGCCGCCGTTCTTCTCGATGGATTTCTCCAGCTCGATGATGCTCTGCACGACCCAGCCGGCCGCCTTGGCGGTGTCCGCGAGCCGCGTCACGGTCTCGTCCAAGGAGTGGGCACTGCGGCATTCGGGCAGCATCCATCCGGGCAGAAAGTGGCGGAGCAGGGCAAAACCGGCGAGCAACACGACCGCGAGGGTCCCTATGATGAGGAGTAGGTTCATGGCAATAAAGTGGGTGGTTAACGTTGGCCGCGTTGTTTGCACACGGGCCAGCCGGCCCGCTCGAGGGCCGAAAGCGAACCGGCATTGAGCGCATCCAGGCCCTCGCCGCGGAGTTGGGCGGCGGCGGCGGCGGAGCGGCTGCCGGACTGGCAGTAAACCAGCAGCTGTTTGCCGCGGTTCTTTTCAAGAAAAGCCTTCCACTGCTGGCGCGAGCCGCGCAGATCGCTCATCGGCAGCAGCGCGGCATTTTTGGCCGTGCCCGAGGTCCATTCGGCGGGCTCACGCACATCCACCAGAATCGCGGAGCCGGCCTTGAGGGCGGCGCGGAGCGCCTCCGGCTTGATTTGCGGCCGGGCGCGCCAGAGCGTGAGGGCCACGAAGCACACGGCCAGGACGGCGAGAAGGGGCAGGAGGAAATTCATGGCGTAAGCGAATTTTTCTCATCCCCGGACGGGACGGGAGCCGGGGAGGGCCGGCCGGCATGGGTCATGTAGTAAATCAGCGGCACGGCCAACGGACTGATGACCAGCGAGGCGATCGCTCCGAACAGCAGCGAGATGGCCAAACCCTGGAAAATGGGGTCGGCGAGAATGACCAGGCCGCCGACCACGACGGCGAAGGCCGTGAGCATCATTGGACGGAAACGCACGGCTCCGGACTCAAGGCACGCCTCGGCGAGGGTGCGGCCGTGGCTCAGGCGCAGCTCGATGAAATCCACGAGAATGATCGAGTTGCGGACGACGATGCCGGCCCCGGCCATGAAGCCGATCATCGAGGTGGCGGTGAAGAAGGCGCCCATCACCGCGTGCGCGGGCAGAATGCCGATCAGCGAAAACGGTATCACCGTCATCACGATGAGCGGCGTGGAGTAGTTTTTGAACCAGCCGACCATCAGCATGTAGATGAGAATACACACGGCCCCAAAAGCCAGGCCCAGGTCGCGGAAGACCTCGAGGGTGACTTGCCATTCGCCGTCCCACTTCATCGCGGGCTCGTGATCGTCAGTCGGCATCGCGGCGTTGTAGATTTTCACCTCGGGCTGCGTGCCGCCGAATTCGCGGCCATCGAGTTTCGCGAGTTCGCGATTCATGGCGAAGATGGCGTAGACGGGGCTCTCGACGACTCCGGCGACGTCCGCGGTCACGTAGGTGACATTCTGGAGGTTCTTATGGTAGATATTCCGCTCGCCCAGCGTCTGCTCGATGGTGACGAGTTCGCGCAGGGGCACGAGCGGCGACGACGGGTTCATCTCGGAGCGGACGGACAGGGAGAGCAGGTCATCAGCCCGGGCGCGCAGGGCGCGGGGCACCTCTAGGACAATGTTCACATCTTCCCGGGCGGCCGGAGAATGGAGCAGGGTCACCGGGTAACCCTGCACGGCCAGCTGGATGGTGCGGGCGATGGTGCCCTCGGTGATGCCGCGGAGGGCCGCCTTTTCCTTGTCGAGGTGGAAGACGGTCTTGGGCTGCCGGTCCTCGACATACCAGTCGATGTCAACCACGCCGGGCGTCGCCCGGTAGATGTCACGGACCTTGGTGGCGAGCTTGAGCCGGGACTCCTCGGTCGGACCGTAGACCTCGGCGACGAGGGTCGAGAGCACGGGCGGCCCGGGGGGCACCTCGGCGACAACCACGACGGCGCCATATTTTTCCGCAATGGCGGCGAGGCGCGGGCGGACGCGCTTGGCGATGTCGTGGCTCTGGGCGC
>JBAXWQ010000135.1:0-9015 GCA_037128315.1 Opitutia bacterium
TGCAGTTCATCGCGGTAACCTGGCTCGAAATCCGCGTAGTCGAAGCCAGGCGCCATCGTGCAGCCAAAGAGCGCATAGGCCTCGGCGGTGGCCTTGATCGGCCGCGCACCCATCCAGACGCCGGCCGGGACGGTGAACTGCGGCGGCTGCCCGGCGGCCAGATCCGCGCCAAGGATGACGACCTCGTTCCGACCATCCGGATGCAGGAGAAGCAGCTCGATGGGGTCGCCGGCATAGAAATGCCAGATCTCATCGGTCTTCAACCGGTGCATCGCCGAAAAATCCTCGCGTGTGACCAGGGCATAGATGGCCGTGCCCGCCACCCGCGGCGAGCCGTAGCGCGCCGGCAGCGCGGCAGCCGGAAGGTGGTCGGAGCTCCCGTAGGTCACCTTGAACCACGCCCCCTCGACAGGAATCTTCTCCATGCCCAGTTGGGCAATCACCTTCCGGGCGGGCCCCACCGGCTCGGCTCCGCCAACTAGAGTGGCCTGAAAAATGACCGCCGCCGTGATGACCGCAATTTTGCATGAAACCTTCATGGGTTGGGGAAATGACGGATTCTTTCCTTTAAGAGGAGCCCAATCAGTCGGAATTATTGAGCGGAGTCGCGAGCCCGCCCTCCGGCAAGAAATCGAACCCGTCCGGGAGGGTCGCGGCCCCTCTAGCCTGGGCCGAAGCCTAGTCCGGATACTTTGACTCAGCCCGGGCCCCAACCTAGCGTTCCTGCTGCACCCCTCGACGTCTGAACCAAAAGCTTAGCGCCATGAAAAATAAATTCCTGCCCCCCATTGTACTCTGCACCGCCCTGGGCCTCGGCCTGATTTCGCTGGCTGGCGCCGAGCCCGTCGACCCCGAGAGCCCCGCCGCCAAGGAAAAGCGCCTGGAGTGGTTTCGGCATGACAAATTCGGGCTGTTTATCCACTGGGGCCTCTACGCCATCCCGGCCGGCTATTGGAAAGGCGAGCGCTCGCCCGGCATCGGCGAGTGGGTCATGCACCGGATGAAAATCCCGGTCACCGAGTACGCGCAGCTGGCGACGCAGTTCAACCCGGTGAAGTTTGACGCCGAGGCCTGGGCGCAGCTGGCGCTGGATGCCGGCATGAAATATGTCGTCATCACCTCGAAGCACCACGACGGCTTCGCCCTCTTCCGGTCCGCCGCGAGCCCCTACAACGTGGTCGACGCCACCCCCTTCAAGCGCGACATCATCCAGGAGCTCGCCGCCGCCTGCGCCAAGCGCGGCCTGCGCTTCGGCGTGTACTATTCGCAGTCGCAGGACTGGCATGAGCGGGGCGGCGCCGGCAACAATTGGGATTTTCCCGCCAACGAAGTGAAGGACAAGGACGGTTCCTTTGATCTTTACCTCCAACAGAAGGTGGAGCCGCAATTGCGCGAACTGCTGACCAATTACGGCCCGCTCTGCCTGATCTGGTTCGACACCCCGCAACTCATGGCCACCGGCGATCGCGCCAAGCGCCTCACGGACATTGTGCGCACCCTCCAGCCGGCCACCCTGATCGACGGCCGGCTCGGCAAAGTCGGCGACTACCAGAGCACCGGCGACAACGTCATCCCAACCAAGGCCTCCGACGATGCCTGGGAGGTGCCCGCCACCTTGAACCGTACCTGGGGCTATCGCCGGGACGACCACGACTGGAAATCTCCCGGCGAACTGGTCTTCAAGCTCGTCGATGTCGTGAGCAAGGGCGGCAATTACCTGCTCAATGTCGGCCCCACGGCTGAGGGTGTCATTCCCCCGCCCAGTCAGGACAACCTGCGCACGGTCGGCGCGTGGCTGCGGCTAAACGGCGAGGCCGTCTACGGCACCGGCCGCTCGCCCTTCGGCGAGGAATTCGGCGACTATGCCGCAAGCCAGAAGGGCACCGATGGCAAGCCTCTCTTCCTCGCCCGCAACGACTGGCGCTGCACGACCAGGCCCGGCAAACTGTACTTCACCCTCTTCCGGATCGGCCGCGAGGGGTTCCCGCTGCCCGCGTTCAAGAATGCGATCAAGTCGGTCACCCAGATCGACGAGACCGGCCGGCGGGTGACGCTCGCGGTGCAGACCGCGGCCGATGGCACGCGCAAGATCGACGTCCCGCGCATGGCCGTGCTGGACACGATGGGCGCCGTGCTCGTCGTCGAGATCGAGGGCGACCGGGTCGAGCGCTGAACGAAAAAATGGAGCACAGCCCGCGTCTGTGCGGGCCTCGGCTCGCAGGGACGCGAACCCTCCATGCCATCATCTTGTCCGGCTCAGTGCGCGTGCGCTTCGGCGCCATCGTCGCCGGCGCGGATGGGTCTGATGGCCCGGCCGTAGAAGATGGCGTTGAAGAACACCCGGTTGCCGCCGTACCAGAAGCCGCGGAAGTTCGGGTCGTCCGGCAGCGCCACGACCACCCCGCGGCCGCTGGGCAGCGCCACGACCGCGGCCGAGTTGGCGATCAGGGCGATGTTTTCCTTTGAGGCAAAGCCGCTCTGGAGCGGCTGCGCGGTGTATACCACCGGTGTCTCATACGCGGATTTCGCCGGCTTCAGGATGATGGTGTTCTTGCGGAAGAGGGAGAGACGGTCGTCGCTGAAACCATAGCCGAGCGGATGGGTCGGATCGATGGACGCGGCAAAGATGGTGCCGGCCACGAGCCTGGTCGCTTCGAAATCCGCGCCGGAGCCATAGGCGCGACGCGACGCCGGCTTGCCCCCGCTCTCTTCCGCCGCCGCGGCATGGATGCGGCCCCCGGTGGTGATGGCGGGCTCGGCCGACTTGGCGGCGAACTCCAGCGCCGCGATTTCCTTTTTCGCCGCCCATTCGACGGCGCGGCCCATGACGAACAGCGTGCCGCCTTCGCGCACCCAGCGCTTCAGGTTGGCGACCGTCGCCTCGTTCAGCCCGTCATAAGGACCGTCGGCCATGACAATGATGGTGTAGCGCCCGAGATCGGTGCGGTTCATCACGGCCTGGTCGAGCAAGGTGGGCGTGAGGCCAACGCGCTGGTCGAGCACGTGCCACGCCGCGCCGATGTCGTGCGGGTCCACGCCGTCGCCCGTGATCAGGGCCACCGCCGGCTTCGCGAGGACCACAAACGAGGCGCTGCCAAAGTCGACGCCCGCCGGCGTGAGTCCGGTGCCGCAGCCGTAGACGGTGATCGCATCCTCCCGCACGATCGTGTCGATGAGCGCCGCGATTTCCGGGCGGCGGCCCGGTTGCAGGCCGACCGGCACGAGGACGGCGCCGTAGCCAAACTTCGCGCGCGTGCCGTCGGCGGCGACCGCCTCGAGCGGCGCCGTCAGCCCTTTCACGAGCAGGCCGGCCTGCTGCAGGCGATGCAGGGCCCGCGGGGCGTAGTAGCCGTTCCAATTAAAAAGATAGGCGTATTCGCTGTGGCCGCCCACCAGCTGGCCGGTGGGAAACACCGGGGCCCCCACGAGGGCGCCGGCGGCCGGGGCCCGGTCCAGCTCGGCATAGGGAAGATTGTAGGCGAGCGGCAGCGTCCAGGCGGAGACGTCATAGAAGACCGGATCGGCGAACTCGGTGCGCTGGATGAACATTTCCGTGAGCAGGCGGAATTGCGACTGGGCGGTCAGGGCCACCCAGGCCGACCCCGGCTGGAAGGTGTGCCCGCCGGCGGTGACCGCTTCCTGCAGCGGCCGGACTTCGATCTGGTGACGGGCGAGCAGGGTCAGAAAGGCCGCCGCCCGGGCGGGGTCGGCGTCGTCCCCGAAGACATAGGCCTTCACCGGACTTTGCCGGGCCAGCTCGAGGGCCTGCCCCGTGAACTCCTTCTGCAGACCGAGCAGATCCAACCGCAGCGCCTGCGCCGCCTCGAGGGAGGAGAAGGAGCTGAGGACGTGGTTGCGGATGGCGCAGGCAAAAGTCAGCACGCCGTTGTCGCTTTCCTGGGCATGCCCGCGCGCGCTGGCCTGCTCGAACAGGATGCCGATGGTGCCGTGCAGGTCGGGATAGGTGGAGCCCTTGCCGGGATAAAAATCATCAAAGCCCTGCTCGCTGTAATAGAGGATGCCCTTCGCATCGAGGGCGCGCTGGTGGAAGGCGGCGACCTTGTGGTTCAGCGCGAACCCCTTCGCGGGGGAGCTGGGATTGTTGCGCGACTCCACGCCGGGCTGGAAGAAAAACGTGCTGTTCGTGCCCATCTCATGGTGGTCGGTGAGCAGGTTCGGGCGCCACTGGTGGAAGAGGGCGGCGCGGGCCTGCGCCTCGGGATGCACCAGCGGCAGCCAGTCGCGGTTGGGATCGAAGAGGTAATGATTGAAACGGCCGCCGGGCCAGAGCTCCTTGTGCTCCCGGTCGGCCGGGTCGGTGGACGGCGCATTGAGCGAGCGGTTGCTGTTGAACCACTGCGCGGCGCGGTCGCCCCCGTCGGGATTGCGCTGGGCCTCGATCAATATGACGGATTCGCGCAGGAGCGCCTCGACCTTGGGCCCCTGCGCGGCGGCGAGGTAGTAAACCACGAGGGGCATGGCGTTCACGCCGCTGCATTCGTTGCCGTGGATGCTGTAGCCGAGATCGACGACGACCGGCATCTTGGCCAGGTCGAGCGCGGCGTTTTTCGCCGGGTCGAGCAGCGCCAGATGCTCGGCGCGGATCTTATCCAAATTCTTGTGGTTGGCCGGGGCGGTGATGGTCAGCACCACCAGCGGTTTCCGCTCATGGGTGTAGCCGATGATCTCAAATTTCACCCGATCCGGCGCGGCGGCGGCCACGGCGCGGAGGTAGGCGACGTTGAGCTCGCTGCGAATATGCCAGTCGCCCACCTGCCAGCCGAAGAACTGCTCGGGCGTGGGCACCTTCGGGTTGTAGGTGGCACCCGCCGGCAGGTAGTAGTCGAGCGGAACGCTGGCGCGGAGCAGCGTGGGCGACAGGGTGAAGAGCACAGCCAGGCAGAGGGCGGATAGTCGGGGCAACATCAGCCCAAGTTGAGGCGGCCAGCCGCCACCGCCAATCCTAATGGATGGCGTAGGTCTACGCCCCCCGTCCTGCCTGAAGCCCGCGCGGATCGATCCTACAACTGACGCCTGAAGGTCGAACAGCAAGCGGTCCATGGGGGGCCCGTCTCTCGTGCCGGGCGACCCGGCCCGGACAAACACCGGGCTGGCAGCAGCCAGCAACGGCACAAGGGCCGCGGTCCGTCAGGAGACGGACCCTCCACCAAATCTATCCGGTCATCGCACCAATCGATTGGCGTAAAGAGTGTCATGTCGCCCGCAGGCGCTTGCCTCGAACCCATGCCCTAGGCAATCTGCCGCCATGTCCCTGCCCACCTCATTCTCCGGCGTCACCGTCCATACCAAGGCCAATGTCTACTTCGACGGCCGGGTCGTCAGCCACACCGTGCTGATGCCCGACGGCGCCAAGAAGACCCTCGGGCTGATCTATCCTGGCAGCTACCATTTCGGCACCGGCGCCCCTGAGCGGATGGAAATCGTCGCCGGCGTCTGCCACGTGACGATCGACGGCCAGGTGGCCGTCAAGGAATACACCACCGGCAGCCATTTCGAAGTCCCGGGCAAGAGCGGGTTTACCATCGAGGTGAAGGACGGGCTCTGCGAATACATCTGCTCGTTTTTGTGATGGGTGGCGACGGGCCTTCGTGCCTGTCGTCAGCAGGGACGAAGCCGACAGGCGCGGAGGCCTGTCGCTACGCGCAATCGGGCTCGCCCACGGGGGTCGCATTCGTATGTTCCCGGCATGCGATTCCCCAAGACGCTGGTTCTGACCGCCACGCTGGCGCTGTTCAGCTCGCTGCTCGCCACGGAAAAACTGGCCGATGGCATCTACGCCGAGTTCACCACGCCGCGCGGGACTTTTCTCGCCGAGCTGTATTACACCAAGACGCCCCTGACCTGCGTCAACTTCACCGGCCTGGCCGAGGGCACCCTGGCGCCGAAGGACGGCAAGCCCTTCTACACCGGCCTTACCTTCTACCGTGTGGTGCCGGGCTTCGTCCTCCAGAGTGGCAATCCCGGCCTCAAGGACACGGACGACGAAAAGGCCGCGATCCCGCACCGATTTCCCGATGAGTTCGTCCCCGGCCTGCGCCACGCCCACACGGGCATGCTCTCGATGGCGAATGCCGGCCCGGACACCAACAGCTGCGAGTTCTTCCTGACGCTGGGTGACGATACGCGCCTGAACTACCTGCACAGCGTCTTCGGCCGCGTCATCCGTGGTCTCGAGGTCCTGCCGGCGATCAAGCCCGACGACGCCTTCACGATCAGAATCCTGCGTGTTGGCGTGGCGGCGCAGGCGTTCAAAAATGATGCCGCGACCTTTCAGGCCCTCGCCGCGGCCGCGCCGGCCTATCGCGGCAGCCCTGAACCCGGGCCGGCGGCCCACTTCGATGATCCCGACCATCTGCTGCCGCAGGACGTGCCGCGCGCCAAGAATTTCAACTTCAAGCTCGCGAACTTCGAGCACGTCACCGGCGTCAAGATCGCCGGCCGCATGTTCGCGAAGTCCCCGACCGCGGCCGAAGACGACCAGCCCGGCCAGTTCATGAAAGCCCTGGCCGCAAAACTAGGCACCAGCCAGCACGGCGCCGTCGCCGCCTACTTCGCCGCCGACGACGACTGGCGCGTGTGGCTCAGCGACGAGGCGGCGAATATCTTCCTCGGCCACCCGGCCACCACCGCCGACCTGGCGCCCGAAGGCGCGCTGCATAAGCTGAAAACCGCCTTCATGGATGAGGCCATCGCCGCCGGTAATGCCGCCTTTGAGCGGCAAAAGCAGTCTGCGCCACCCGATAAGCAACCCCCGCCCGCCCAGCGCCTGAAGCTTCAGACCGACGCCATGCTCGACGGGCTCATTCTCAAGCTCGAGCCCAAGTAATCCAACCTCGGAGCAAAGATCTGACGACCATTTTCCCTTTCAACCCGCCCCACTATGAAACCACTCCTCCTCGCCTCGCTGCTCCTCGCCCCCTGTGCCTTGCTCCCCGCTGCCGAAACCCTGCCCGACCTGGTGGCGAGCAAGGTCAACGCCGACTACCCCGCCCTCTTTGATCTCTACAAGGATCTCCACCAACATCCCGAGCTTTCCTTCATGGAGGTCCGCACCGGTGGCATTGTGGCGAAAGAACTGCGCGCGCTGGGCTATGAAGTAACCGAAAAGGTCGGCGGCATGGGCGTCGTCGGCGTGATGAAAAACGGTCCCGGCCCGACCGTGCTCGTCCGCGCGGACATGGACGCGCTGCCGATCAAGGAGGAGACGGGCCTGCCTTATGCGAGCACCGTCGTCGCCCCGGATTTTGCCGGCCGCGAATATCCCGTGATGCATGCCTGCGCCCATGACTCCCATGTGACCGGCCTCATCGGCACAGGTCGGGTGCTCGCCGCGCTCAAGAACCACTGGTCCGGCACCGTTGTTCTCGTGGGCCAACACGCCGAGGAGGCGGTGGGCGGGGCACGGGCCATGCTGACGGACGGACTCTATACCCGCTTTCCCCGGCCGGACTTCGCCCTCGCCTTCCATACCCTGTCGGACATGCCGGCCGGACTGGTTTATTGCATCGAGGGTCCGGCCTACGCCAATGTCGACTCCGTGGACATCCGGGTGCGCGGCTTCGGCGGCCATGGCTCCCGGCCGCAGACGACCCGCGATCCCATCGTCCTCGCCGCGCAGATCATCAATTCGCTCCAGACCATCGTCAGCCGCGAGTTGAAGCCGGGGGTGCCCGCGGTCGTGACCATCGGCACGATCCACGGCGGCACGCGACGCAACATCATTCCCGACGAAGTGAAGCTCGAGCTGACGCTCCGTTCCTATGACGAGGGGGTGGCCGACCATCTCATCGCCTCGATCCAGCGCATCTGCCTGCACTTGGCCGAGGCCGCCGGCGTGCCCGCCGACCGGATGCCGGTGGTGACCGTCGCCGAGCACCGCAATCCGGTCACGGTCAACGACCCCGCCCTCGCCCGTCGCCTGAACGGCGTCTTCCGCGCCTGGTTCGGGGAGGCCCGCGTATCGCCGGCCGAGGCTGCCACCTACGGCGAGGACTTCACGGAATACGGCCGCACCTCGCCCAAGGTGCCAATCGCCATCTTCTCGCTCGGCGGCACGGACCCGGCCAAGTGGGCGGAGGCGCAGAAGACCGGCGCCCCGCTGCCCGGCAACCACTCCGCGCTCTTTGCCCCGCTGCCCGAGCCCACGCTCAAGACCGGCATCACCGCCATGAGCGCCGCCGTGCTCGATCTGCTGCAAAAAAAATGAGCGCGCGGCCGGTTCCGTTATTTGTCAACTAATAGTATACTTAGGGCTCGGGGCCTGCCGCCGGGTGCGCCGCGGGCCTTAGTATACTATTAGTTGACATGTCACCGGGTGCGCCGCGCGCCGCACCCCGAGGCGCGGAATCAATTCCCGGCCGGCCCGGCAAATCCCCTTTCCTTTCCCGGCAATCCGGATGCACTATCGCTCAACCACCATGCGCCAATTCGGCATCCTCCTCATTCTCGGCCTGCTGCTGGCGTTCATCGCGTTCCAGGCCCGTACCGGCATCCTGCGCCGGAAAAACCCGGGAGAGCCGACAAACATCTACATGCGGCAGATGATGGAGAATCCGCAGCTCAGCAGCGCCGACGCCGCCTTGCTGCGGGAAAAATACGGCACCGCGCACCCCAAGCCCTCCGGCCTGCGCTACCTGGTGCGGAACCCCGGCACCGGCAATCCCCCGGCCCTCGGCGCCGAGGTCGTCGTCCATTACGATGGCTATCTGCTCGACGGCACCAAATTCGACAGTTCGCGGGACCGGGGCACACCCTTCGTCTTCCGCGTCGGCACCGGGAGCGTCATCAAGGGGTGGGACGAAGCCTTCAGCAGCATGAAAAAAGGGGAAAAGCGCACGCTCATCATCCCCTGGTGGCTGGCCTATGGCGAGTCGGGCAAGGGCTCGATCCCATCGCGGGCGACGCTCGTGTTTGAGGTGGAATTATTGGAGATTCGGTGAATGGAGATGCCATGAGGCCGACAAGCCGGACAAAAGCGTCCAACCTGTCGGCCCT
>JBAXWQ010000136.1:0-8984 GCA_037128315.1 Opitutia bacterium
CCACCGCATTGGCCCCGCTGTTGTTCAGGCTCACCGCACCCGTGAAGTCATTGGCCTGCGTCAGATCAATCGTAAAGCTGCCGGTGGTGAAGCTCGCCGTACCGGTCACCGTGCTCGCCGCCGTCTGGGTGATCGGTCCGCCAGCTGTGATATTCAAGTGGCCAGTGGCGGTGAGCGCCGGCAAGGCGATCGCGGCGCCGCCAAAGTAGAGGTCGATGTTGCGAGCCGAGGTTGGCAGGCCGGCCAGCGAGGCCGCCGCGTTGTCGTCCCGCAAACCGATGTCCCGAATCGTCCCGCCATTGGCTGTGGCGAAGGTCACCGCTCCGCCCCCAAAGTTGTTCGCCTGCGTATGCAGCAGGATGTCCTTGGTGGTCCCAGTATCGATCGTGAAGGTCGAGGTGGCCCCGGTCTTGGTGATTGCACCGGTCTGGCTGATGCTCCCGCCGATGGTAGTGGCAGCGAACGTGCCGTTGCCCATACCCGAGGATCCGAGTATCAGGCTGGTGTTGTTGACGACCGCCACCGCATTGGCCCCGGTGTTGTTCAGGCTGACCGCGCCGGTGAAGTTGTTGGCGATGTCCGTCAGCGTGATCGCAAACCCGCCCGTCGTGAAGCTCGCCGTGCCCGGCACCGTCAGGGTGCCACCTTGGGAGATGATCCCGCCGGCACTTATCACTAGGCTGCCGCTGTTCGTGAGGGTCAACGCGGGCAGAGCAATGGCCGCGCCATTGAAGGTCAGCGTCAGGTTGCGCAGGTTCGTCAATCCGGTGAAACTCGGCAGCACCGCTCCGGCGTTGATGTTGCGCAGGCTCACGTCCCGAATGTTGCTCACCGTGCCACCAAAGACCGGGACGGCGGAGCCGAGGTTGTTGGCTTGCGTGCCCAGCAATATGTCCGAGCCGGCCACAGTGACCGTTACCGTCGTCGCCCCGCCGGTCGCTGTAATCGCCCCCGTCTGCGTAATGGATCCGCCGGCAGTAAGCGCCAAGGCCTGCCCTACCGATGAGGTGCCCAAGGCCAGTGCGTTGGTGTCAGTCACCGCCACATCGTTCGCTCCGCTGTTGTTCAGGCTCACCGCGCCGGTAAAGTCGTTGCTCTGCGTCAGCGTGATTACCCCCGCCCCGCCGTTAAACGTCGCCGCACCCGCACTGGCTGCCTGCGTGATCGCCCCGGTTTGCGTGATGCCCACACCGGTCACGGCCAGTGTGCCCGTGCCGACCCCGGATGTGCCCAGCACGATGGCATTGGTGTCAGTCACCGCCACCGCATTGGCCCCGCTGTTGTTCAGGCTCACCGCACCCGTGAAGTCATTGGCTGGATCCGTCAGCGTAATAACATTGGCACCGGCATTCAAAATGGTCGTGCCAGTGATGCTCAACGCTGCTGCTTGGGTGATGCTACCGCTTGCGGTGACGTCAAGGTTGCCGGCAGTGGAGCCCTGCAGCGCCAGCCCGCTTGTCTCACTGATAAACGTATTGCCGCCGGATTTGCTCAGAACGAGCGTGCCAACATCGGTAGCAAGACGTGCACCGCCAGTTCCGACATTTCCGGCACCCGTGAGATTGAGAGTTGTGGCAGTCACGGTGCCCAACGACTGAGTCAATGCGGCAGTGTTGTTGAAGGTGACCGCACTACCCGTCACCGAAGCACCCAGCGATGTGATGCCGCTTGAGTTGAAAGTCAGCGCGCCTGCACCGGAATTGTTGATTGCGCTGCTAATTGTGAGGTTATTTCCGGCGGTCAATGTCAGTGCATTCAGGCTGTTGTATGCAATTGTATCCGTGACATCGATATTGCCGGTGCCGCTACCAGTAGAAGTGGTGGTTACTGTAACGTTGGCTCCCGACAACTGCTTCAGTAAGGTGGAATTGGCGTCACCGGGTCCGGTACCGATGTAAATGATCGAGGTGCTGTTGACGCCGCCATCGAACACCCCGCCGGTAAATGATCCGAATGTGGGGCTTGTATCCGTGCCGGCCCCGGTGATCGTGATGTCTGTTGGATCTAGCAGCAGGTTGCCGGTGGTCCCAGCCGCGGCAGTGAGAACGGCGTAGCCCTGATATTCTAGGTAGCCCATACCAGAAACCTCAGCAAAGCCGCCATTGCCAGATGTCTCGCCGCCTCGCGCGAAGATACTGCCATTAAAACGCGTAATGTCATCCGACCAGATAATTATTTTGCCGCCGTTGCCGTTGGTGGTGGCGTCGGCGTTGATCGTCACGTCTTGGCCGACGTAGGTGCGGAAGGCGTTGCGGATGTCGGGATTCTTGCCTTGGAAATCACCGCCGACCAAAACGGTGCCGCCGCCGGCGGGGCCGGAGGCGAGGATGCGGGCGTGATTGAGGAGGCCAACGTATTGGCCGGTGACCTCGACCCGGCCGCCGGTTTCGCCGGGGGTGGCGGATGAAGCATCGATGGTGCCACTGACGAGAACGTTGCCAGTGCCCTGCCCTTGCAGGCGAACGTTGCGGGCGGCGAGCGTGCCGTCGTGGGTGATGGCGATCGAATAGAAGTCACCCGCCGCCAGCACGGTGGTGCCGCGGCCGGCGTCGATCTTCCCGGTGTTGGCCACGCCGGTGCCTTCGACGGGCGCGGCGGTCGGAGCCGACTTGCCGGCGTCGACGAAAATGCTGCTGCCGTCCTGACCGAGCAAAACCTGATCGCCCGACGCCAGGCCGATAAAGCCGCCAGGCGAAACGATCGAGCCGGAGTTGGCGACCGATCGGCCGATCAGCGCCACCAACTCGCCGCGGATCGTGCCATCGTTGCGCACGGCGCCGGTCAGGTTGGTGAACCGATCCCGGCCGGCGAAGAAGTCCTCCTTCGACATGGATCCGCCGACTGCGTACAGCCGGCCGACATCCACCACCGCGCTCGTGCCGAAATAAACGCCGGACGGGTTGAGCAGATAGACCTGCCCGTTGGCCAGGAGCGAGCCGTTGATCTGCGACGGCGTGAGGCCGCCGATCCAGTTCATCACGCGCGAATCAGCCCCGGGCTGGACGAAGCGCACCGTCTCGCTCGGCGCGACATTAAAGCTGTTCCACCGCAGCACGCTGTTGTTCCCCGCCGTGATGGTCGTGGAGTTCGGCGCGGTCGCGATCGTCGCCTGACCGGCCACCACCGTGCCGCCCGTCAACTGCGCCCTCGCCCCGGTCGCCGCCAGACCCAGGACGACAACAAGACTCCCGGCCGCGCGTAGCTTGCGCGCAGCAGCAGCCCCGAGCCGGACTGGTCGGAGGGCGGTCATGGAGTTTGCGGGGTGAACATAAAAAACCTGGAGGCTACCAAGAGAAACTGGTGACCAGATAGAGTTGGGCGTTGTTCTTCGGCACCACCACTTCGGTGCCGGCGATGCGGGTGTTGTCGCGGAGTTCCATCAAGGCCACGCCGTAGTCGCAGCGAAACATGAAGTTTTGCTTGATCGTCAGGGCGAAACCCACGCCGGTGCCGGCCATGCTCAGGTTGCGGTCGACCAGGGAAACTTCCCCCGTGGCCGCCACGCCCCCGATCGTGGGCGCGGGTGTGACCCCGCGATAGGCATAGTCCAAAAATGCATTCAGGGTCAGATCCCAGTCCGCATTCTGCCCCGGCTGCGCCGGCCGCCACTTGAAGGGCTGACGGAACAGCTTGCTGGGCTCGCCCGGCTTCAAGGCGCGCGGGATGTGGTAGGAATACTCCGCCGAGGCGGAGATGAATGTGTCCGCCGCGACAATCGACTCCGGATAGCCGCGCACCGACAGCGCGCCGCCCAGCGGCTCCTCTTCGTGCGGAATCAGGCGCTTGCCGCGCAGGAGCATGCGGCCTTTGGTGCGCAGCGACAACTCATGGGCCAGCGGCCGGTTCTCCTCGTTCCGATGAAACAGGTGGTCCAAGTAAACATCCCCGGTGATGTTCCAGCGCAGGGATGTCCATTCCGGATCCGCCGCGATGCGGCCGAGCGCAGGAATACCGCTGGTCGGATCGGTGTTGGCGAAGCCACTGATCGTATGCTCAAGCCGCAAACCACCCGAGAAGGACCACCAGGTGGAGTCCCGGGACAACGTGCTGCCGAGGAAAGGCACCAGAAAATTGGAGAAGCCCGTCACCAGCGGAGTATTGCTGATCAAGCTTTGAATCCCGTAGTGGTTGAAGTTCGCGCCGGTCACCGACACCAGCTGCCACGTCTTCCAGAGCGCGAGGCGGTTCGTGAGCTCGATGCCCCCCAGCCAGTTCTTGCCGGCATACTTCAGGTCGGACAGGGAGGTGTCCGTCGCCAGAAAATCACCGTACGAACCGTAGACCCGCACCAGCAGCTTGGCCGGCCGAAAGAGCGGAATCCGGTACGAGAGAAAGGAACCGTAGGTCTTGAAGTCGGGCGTGCTGATCGCGTCGACGTTCAGGATATCGTCGTGATTGGTCAGCTGGTTGTCCTGGTAGCCGATGCGGGCGCGCCACACCCCCGTGCCCTCGGAGCCGTAGTTGTTGATCTGGCTGAAAATCTGCCACGCCTTCGACTCGGTCACCAAATAATCCAGCACCACCTTGCCGGGCTCGCCGGCGGAGGCGATCGAGGCCTCGACGCGACGCCCCGGATGCAGGCTCAGGCCGTACAGATATTGATCGAGGATCTCCTGACTGAAAAGGCTGCCGGGCTCGCCGGGCTTCGCGCCGGGATGAAGCGGGGAATGCTTGATGATCGAGCGGTGCTTGGGATTGTTGATGGAGAGCTGGGCCTTGACCCGCTTGCCGCGCGCGAGCGTCCGCACCTCGGCGATCTGGCTGGCCCAGATGACGAGGCGGGCGGTGTGATCGTCCGGCGCGCGATTGTCCACCACGCCGCTGGCGGAAGCCTCCAGGTCCTGGTACGCCACCCACACGCCATTGAGCCCGCGGGCATTGTACCAGCGCACGACCTTCTGGGCGATGCCCAGCAGCGCGTCGCTGTCGAACTGGCCGCCTTCCGGCAGGCCGCTGACGGTCAAGTTCTGCACCTCCGCGGCACTCGCGCTGCGCGGCGCCCGGCTCTTGTGATCCACCGGCTTCTTGCTCGGATGCGCGAGATCCACCAACTGGGGCAGATCCGGGTGCGGCAGTTCATCCGGATGCGACCGGCCGTAGCTAAATTCAAAACGATCGATCCTCACGCCAGTGCCAGGCGTCGTTTCCGCGGGATTCACGGCCGAGGCCGGCGCGAGCTTTTCCACGGCATCAGCCGCCGCGGCCCGCGGGGCTGCGGTGATGGCCGCAGCGGACGGGGACGCGGCCGGCGCTGGGGTTGTGGCAGTCGCGGCAGGAACAGCGACATCCTTAGCGGCGGCGGATTCTTGAGAGGCCGGCGCGGAATTTCCTGCGGCCGTCGCAGGGACATCTTGCGCTGGAGCGACAATCTCCGCTGCCGGTGCCGCAGCCTCCTTGCTGGGCACAGGTTCTTCCTTCGCTGGCGAGGCCGAATCAGGAGCGGGCGCGGCGGCTTCCTTGGCCGGAGTGGGCGCAGGTGCGGAAGGCGTGGCGTCCGGCGCCGCCTTCGTCGGTCCCGGGGCCGGCGCGGTTTCAGCCGGAGTTGCCGCTGCTTCCGCGTACGAGGTCGCCGCAAGTGCACACAGCGGTATCAGCAGACCGACCACTAACGCACGAATTTCCTTGGGCAAAAAAGTCACCGCTGAGCTAAGGAGTGTCTTCAATCCTGTCATTGCGAGGAGTCCCCGCGCAGCGGGGCGACGAAGCAATCCAGTCGTTGTGACAGTCTCCCGGCTTTGCGAGGAGTCAAAGGACTGGATCGCCACGGCGCGCTTCGCGCTCCTCGCGATGACACATGGGGTTTGAAGACACGCCATGACAAAACCGCAATCCCTGGCCCTAGGGACCCATGAGTCCAAAGCCCTGCCCTGTGGTGAACGATTTGTACACACACATGCAGAAATACCGGGAAGGCATTTTGAATGAGTTATCATGATGCGGCCGCGTGTCACGCACCGGATCGCCAATGTTAAGATTCCATTCATCCTCAACTAGTTGTTGTAGGTTGTCACGCGGGAATTCTGTCCTGAAACACCAGGCCTGAGGTTGAGGCAATTTCCGGACGGCATTTAGCAACTATTTTATAAATCGTACCCCCCCATACGGGCCTATCAGGCGACTCTGCGGCAGCCGATTACGACCATCATACCAATCGCCTTCTGAAATTAAACCAGTGGCTAATGGATCTTGGACTATAGAAAGGTGATTCAGCGGGTAGGGCGCGACCGCTGGGCGCGCCGTCAGGACAGTCGCGGACGGCCCAGCGGTCCGTCCCTACCGGCGCTCCTGCGCCATAATCTATTTCTCAACAGCTTTTGGAATTACATCTTCACCTGACCGCGTGGTAGGGCGGGCATTCCACTGCCCGCCGTCGACGGTGACGCGGGCCCGGCGCGGATCCGACTTCGCCCCATTCGACATGCTCAGGGCTACGACGGACAAGACGGAGTCCGCGCCCTACCTTCGAATCCTGAAAGGTGACGCCAATTGCAACTCCGGCCGGCTAGAACGGGGAGCCGGTGGAACGCAGCAGGCGGCTGAAAAACCCAAGACGGAACTTGCTGAGCCATTTGGCGGCGGCCGCCTGGTTGGCCTCCACCGTCGCGCCGTTGAAGCACGAGATGTCCGGCAATTGCCCGTGCCCCACGCTCGCCAGCACCCGGGCGACCAGGGCCGAGGGGGCGGGTTCAAGCTGATAGGGAATATCGCTCACCAACGGGGCCGCCGCCGGCAGCGTGCGCAGGTGAAAGAGGTCCGCGGGATCCGGCTCGCCGACGATGACGTCGAGCCAGTTCTGGCCCACCGGCAGCAGGCCGAGCAAGGGCACGGCCGGATCAAATTGGGTCCCCAGGAAAGACAGCCAGGCGTTCAGGGATTCAGCCGGCGTAGCGCCCGGCACCACCGGCAGGCGCAAGCAGCGGGAGTGGGCATGCGATTGCTTTTTCCCCTCGCACCATTCCAGGTTGCCCGGCGCGAACAGCGCAAAGTTGGCCTGCAGGTGATGCAGGACCCGCCGCAGTGGGTCGGCATTCTGGGAGAAATGGGCCGCCCAGGCCTTGACGCCCACATCCGAATCCAGATTGGGCTTAGCCGCCTTGGCCGGGAGCCGGGCGCGCAGCGATTCCTGCGCGGCGTTGAGGATCGCCACCACGGAAATCCCCACGGTCGTGCCCCGGCATTTCTCCCCCACCTGCTCGAGTTCGGGCAGCAGTTCCGTCGCCTGCCAGCTGAAGGACTGCCCAACGCAGTGGGCGAGCGTGATCATCGGGTAGAGCGAGCGCCCCTTCCCGTCGCGCGACGACCACATGCGGCCGGTGAGCGACTCGTGGAGCCGGCGCCAATGGATGACATGGTCAAAAGTCGGCGCCACCTTGGCCGGACCGGCCCGTTCCCAGGACGCGGATTCAATCTGATGGGCAATGCCATCGTAGATCATGGCCCGGGCATTGATCAGCGAATCCGTGACCAGCCCGATGTCATCGAGATGGTCGTTCCAGCCCGGATGCTTGCCGAAAGCGCTCAGATAAAAGCGCGGCGCGTCCGGCATCGCCTTCCAGTCTTGGTTCAGGAAGTTTTTGGCAAAATCCTTCATGGGGAGGGAGGCGGGCCGGACTAGTTGCCCTTGCCTCCGGCCGTGGCCGCGGCCTCGAGCAGGACGCGGATGGCGTTGTTGAATTCCTGCCGCAGATGGCCGACGTACTTGCCGGCGCTCTCGCGGAGGGCGTCCAAGCCCGCCGTCTTCGCCGCCGAAGCCGGCTGGGTCCCGCCCTCGATCAGCGGCACAAGGGCCGCGTAGGCATCACAGCGGACCGCATAGGACGGTGCACCGTCGGTGACAACATGCAGTGCCGCCGCATCCAGGTCGGCCAGCTGCGCCTCCTCGGATTGCGGCATCAACTGCTCGAGTTGGGAGTCAACCTGCGCACCCAGGGTCGCGAGCCGGCGCTCGAGATCACGGTGCAGGGTGTAATCGCTGGCCGCACCGGTCGTGGTCTTGGCGGCGGCGTCGGCCGCCGGCTTTTGCTTGATCAGGGTGGCGCGGACGAGCTTCGAGGCTGTGTCCGCGTCGGCCCGCATGGCGGTGACGGCGGTGCGGTAGGCGCCCTCAAGGGTGACTTCCTCGCCCTTGCCGGTCTTGTTCTTCAAGTCCTCGTACAACTTGTCCGTGGCCGTGCGCCGGGAGGAAAGTTCCGCCCAGGCTGCGGCCACGTTTTCCTTCCACGCCGCCGGATTGGTCCGGGCTTGGGCCACCGCCTTGAGGAAGGCCTTCTCCGAATCGGCAAAGCGGATGATCACGAGCCGGCCGGCCCGGATGGCCTGCACGCGTTCGCGCTGGGTCGTGAGCCCGGCTTGCAGCGACTTCTCGAGCGCGTCCCACCCGCGCACCAGCGGCTGGTTTTCCCGCAGGCTCTTGCCGCGCGACAGCCACAGCGGCGGCCATTGGCCCTTGCCGGAGCCCTTCGTGTAGGTCCACTCGTAGATTTGCATCAGGGTGTTGAGATCCGTGCCGCCCGCCGGCACCGCCGCCATGGCGGGCTTGAGCAGTGGATTGAAGAACTCCTCGGCCGTGTAGTCCGGGTCATAGTCGGGCAGGTCCTTCAGATAAATCGCGCCCTCGAGCCGGATCAGGGCGGCGAGCCGTTCCGAATCCGCCGGGCTCCAGCTGGTCGAGTTGATGAGGCGGTCGCGGTTGGCCTCGACCAGCGGGGCAATCACGCTGGCCTCATAGAGGATGCGCTGGGCCTGGCGCCGGTTGGCATTGGCCTGCAGGGCGAGGGACTCGATCGGCTTGTAGACCCACGGGATCTGCAGGTCGGTGCTGACCCGCAGCTGCAGCTTCTCATGGAACTGCACGATGGGCCACTCCCGCTTGTCGTCCAGCTGCACGATGTCGTTGCCGGTGTATTCGAGCCGGCCGTTGACGATCGGCTTCCAGCGGGTGCCGGACCAGTTCTCGGCCCGCGCCCCGGCGCGCCAGAAGACGA
>JBAXWQ010000137.1:0-8916 GCA_037128315.1 Opitutia bacterium
CTGGCCAAAGCCGCGTCACTGACTTTAATCTTATCGGCCACCGCGATTTTCTTCAGCCGCTGTACAATTAACTCACTGGGAATGGGCTTAAGATCAAAACGCTGACAACGGGAAATAACGGTCGCCGGCATTTTCTGGGGATCCGTTGTGGCGAAAATAAATTTTACGTGCGCGGGTGGCTCCTCGAGCGTTTTCAGCAAGGCATTGAAGGAGCCGGCCGAAAGCATGTGTACCTCATCAATGATGTAGACCTTGAAGCGCGCCTGCGCCGGCGCATAGGCCACGGTGTCGATGATGAACTCGCGCACCTTGTCGACTTGCGTATTGGACGCCGCATCGAATTCGATTACATCCAAACAACGACCTTCTGCGATATCCGCACAAATGGGATCAAGCGGATCAAAACTGGCGTTGGGACCACCAGTGGCATTGAGCGCCTTAGCGAAAATCCGGGCCGTGCTGGTCTTGCCCGTGCCGCGCGGTCCCACCAATAAATAAGCGTGGGCAATCCGATTGCGCGCGATGGCATTTTTCAGCGTACGCACCACATGATCCTGCCCGACGACATCGTCAAAGGTCTGCGGGCGCCACTTGCGGGCAATGACTTGATAAGGGGTAGCCATGAAGGACGATATGACTGAAAGACCGATGGGGTAAAAAATCCAGCCCTCGTTTCCGATTTCTTTAAGTCTTCAACGTTCTCGCCGGGCAGGCTTTTAAAAAGTGGCTAGGCAATCCACGGCACTGGGAGGACGTCGTCACCGTTGCTGCCTTCCGGCCCTGGCGGGGTTCACGCGCCTGCTCATGCATGGCGCCTGGCCAAGGCGGAACGTAGGCCGGGGGTACTCGCTGACAACTAAAAATATAGGAAACGCGTCGAATCCGGCGTACCCGCTGGCGCCGTGGCGAATAACTCAGTGGCCCGGCGGCTTTTCCGGCGGGGGCGTATCCTCCACCGGCTTGCCCGCTTCACCCGAGGGACGTACGCGCTCGGGTCGTGATCCGCCGGGAGGGCGGTCGTTGGTGAACTTCTTCACGCGCTCCCGCATATCCTTGTTCATCTGCTCGAACTTCGCCCGCTGCTCCGGCGTCAGTTTCTCCGCAATCTCGCGCTGCATTTGCTCCATGATGCTCTTGGTCTCGGCCATCGAATAGCCGCGCAGCCGGTTCAGCTGATCCATATTGCGCCGGACCACAGGACGGATCTGCTCCATCTGCTCGGGCTTCAAGTCCAGCCGATCGACCAGCCGCTTCAGATGCAGCGGGGCCCACTGCTCGGGCATCGAACGGTGAGCGGCCATTTCGCGGCCGACGCGCATCATCACAAAGGCGCCGGACACACCGCCGGCGATGAAAATCCCGATCAGCAGGAGGACAAGTTTCCAGGGTTTGTTCATTTCAGGATAGCTCCAGCAGTTCAGCGACCGGGTCGGCCGACGCATAATCATCGGCCGGCTCGGCGGTCAGGGTGGAATAATTGAAGGCGATCGCCGCGACGCCGAAAGCCACGGCGATCATGAGGCCACGCAGGGCGAAGCGCTCGAAGACCGCCCCGGGGGAAAGGGCGGGCTGCGACGCAACCCGGGCGACCACGCGCGTGGCGAAGCCATAAGGCGCCGCCGCACTGCGCTCATCGGGGGCCTGCCGGGCCAGGGCGGTGAGTTTCTGCCAGGGGGAATGAGGGTGGTTCATGCGTGCTCCTTGCTTTGTAGTTCCTGAAAAAGTTTTTGCAATTTCCGTCGGGCGCGAAAGGCGCGGACTTTGACGAGGGTTTGGTTCCAGCCGGTCAAGGCGCTGATTTCGGCAATCGTTTTCTGCTCCAGATCGAGCAAGCGGATGACGAGTTGGTCATCCGACTTGAGCTGGCCCAGCAGCTTGTGGACGAGTTCATGGGCGGCCAGGGCATCGCCGGGCCGGGGGTCACGTTCATCGGTCATCACGGCATCGAGCACCTTGGCCTCATTTTCCGAGAGATCCGCCCAGCGAAACTCCGGCCGGCGCTTCTGGGCGCGCAACTGGTCGATGCAGGTGGTCACGGCAATGCGGGATACCCAATGGGGAAACGGCACGGCCCCCTGATATTGCTCGAGGCGGGTGAACATTTTCAAAAAGATGTCCTGGGCAAGGTCCTCTTCCGCCACTCGCCGGGGCAGATGGGAGCGAACGATGCGGATGACCATCGGATACAGGTGCTCCACGAGGGCCCGGGCGGAAGCCTGGTCGTTTTGGCGGACACGCTCAAGGCACGCAGCGACATCAAAGACGGCTTCAGCAGGATCCATAGGTGGTTAAAAAGTGGCACATCGCAACAGACGGCATGTGCTTGGACAGGTTACGCCCGGGAGACAATCTGATGACCGCGACTCCACCCCGCCGGCAATGACAAACGCAATCCGCAAATTGGGGAACCGCGCTTGCTCCCGCGGGTACTCAATGCGATCATGCCAACGATGCCGAACTTGGATTCCAACTCTGCCCCCTGCCGACGGGATCTGGCGGGGCTGGCCCTGCTCTTTGGCCTGCTTTTCTTCTTCCAGTTGGGCGACTCATACCTGGTCAACCCGGACGAGAGCCGCTACGCGGAGATTCCCCGGGAGATGGTCGCGACCGGTGATTATGTGCTGCCCCACCTGAACGGGGTGGTCTACTTCGAAAAACCGCCGCTGATGTACTGGGTGATGGCCGGATTCCTGAAAGTGTTCGGTCCAGACGAATTGGCCATGCGTGCCACCCCGGCCCTGTTTGCCCTCGCCGGGGTGTTGCTCACCTATGCAACGGCCCGCCGGATGTACGGGCGCCTGGCCGGACTCACCTCGGCCCTGGTGCTGGGAACCTCGCTGCTTTATTTTGCCCTGGCCCGCGTGCTTATCCTCGACATGGCCGTTTCGGTGCTGATGAGCGCCACCCTCTGCTGTTTCATTTTGGGGGTGCGCGAGCCGCCCGGGGCCCGTCGCCGTTGGCTTTTCTACGGACTCTACGCCTGTGCCGCCCTCGCCACCCTGTCGAAGGGTCTCATCGGCTTTCTCGTCACGGGGGCGGTCATGTTTCTGTGGCTGCTGCTTTTCAATCAATGGCGACGACTCCTGCCCTTTTACCTGCCGACGGGCGGGCTGCTCTTCCTCGCCATCGCGGTCCCGTGGCATGTGCTGGCCGCCCAGCGCAACGAGGCCTGGGCCAGCTTTTACTTTATTCATGAGCACTGGGAGCGTTTCACCACGACGCAGCATGGTCGCTTCGAACCCTGGTGGTTTTTTATCCCGGTGCTCGTCGGCGGCTTGTTTCCCTGGATGGGATTCCTTTGGCCCGCGGTCCGGGATGCCCTCGCCGGCGGTTGGGCCCGGCGCAAGGAAAATGCGGACGCCTGGTTTCTCGTGGTCTGGGCGGCCTTTATTTTTGTGTTTTTCAGCAAATCCCAGTCGAAGCTCATCCCCTACATTCTGCCCGTCTTCCCTCCCCTGGCCTTGCTGATCGGCGCCTGGCTGGGGCGCGCGATCGAGGAGGACGCCCGGCCCCGGCTGCGGACGGGCCTGTGGATTTTTTCCGCCTTTGCCGGAATCTTGGGCCTGGGCATCGCCTACGCGGTGCTGCGCCCGGGCATCATTCGCCATGCCGCGCAGATGGTGGCCCTGCGGGCGGACGGCCTGTACAGCGCCTTCGCGCTGGTGGCCGGAGCGATCGCGGTGCATTGGGTTTGGCGGCGTAACAACGCGCGGGCCACGGTGCTGACCATGGTGGCCCCCGTTATGGTGCTGCTGCTGGCGCTGGCCCATGCCCAGGATAAAATCGCCCGTCCCGGCACACGGGAACTGGCCTACATCTACAAAAATCATGCACAGCCCGGTGACCGCGTGTACCATTACGGCGAGTATTTCCATGATTTCAGTTTCTACGCCCAGTGCGAAGTCGGCTTGGTCGGCGACGTCGGCGAACTTGAAGTCAGGATTGATCCGTCGGCGCAGGCGAGTGGCCGATTCATCTACGAGCCGGAATTTCGCCGCCAATGGACCGGCTCGATTCGCATCTGGGCGGTGGCGCGCAAAGAGCAAACCGTCCAACTCTTTGCCGATCCCTCTTTCCGTTATTATTTGCTCGATGAAACCCGGTCCCATTACCTGTTCAGCAACCAACCCTGAATTTTCCGTGTCCACCCGTCCCCAGCCCACCGATCGGGCCGCCGCCTCCTCCCCCCTCCCGTTCCTGCCCTTCACCCGGCCGACGATCGATGATGAGACCATAGCGGGCGTGGCTGAGGTCCTGCGTTCCGGCTGGATCACCTCCGGGCCCCAGGTGAAGGCCCTGGAAGCAAAGCTTTCCGAGTATTGCGGGGGCCGACCGGTGCGGGTCTTCAATTCCGGCACCTGCACCATGGAGATTGCCCTGCGAATTGCGGGCATCGGTCCCGGCCACGAAGTCATCACCACCCCCCTCACCTGGGTTGCCACCAGCAATATCATCCTCGATGTCGGGGCCCGGCCGGTGTTCGTCGACATCGACCCGGTCACCCGCAACATTGACCTGGCCCGGGTCGAGGCCGCCATCACCCCGGCGACCCGGGCGATCATCCCGGTGGATCTGTCGGGCCTGCCGGTGGATCGCTCCCGGCTTTATGCCATCGCCCAAAAGCACCAACTCCGCGTGATCGAGGACGCGGCGCAGTCCTTTGGCAGCAATTGGCAGGGCCAGCGCATCGGCTCGTTCGGCGACTTCGTGTCCTTCAGTTTCCACGCCAACAAGAACATCACCACCATCGAGGGCGGCTGTCTCGTCATGAACAACGAGCGCGAAGCCAAGCTTGCCGAGCAATACCGGCTGCAGGGCGTGGTGCGCACCGGCCATGACGGCATGGAAGTGGAACTGGTCGGCGGCAAATTCAACCTGACCGATGTGGCCGCGCGGGTCGGCCTCGGCCAACTGCCCCACCTCGACACCTTCACCGCCCGGCGCCGCGAACTGGCCCGGATGTACTTCGACCAATGCGCGAAACTGGCCCTGGCCCAGCTGGGCCTGCGGCTGCCGGTCGCCGATTTCACCCACAGCAACTGGCACATGTTCCAGGTCATTCTGCCCGAGGAGCGGCTCACCATCAAACGGGCCGAGGTCATGACCCTGCTGCAGGCCGCCGGCATCGGCACCGGGGTGCATTACCCCGCCATCCACCTCTTCAAGCTTTACCGCAACCTGGGCTGGAAAGACGGCGATTATCCGCAGGCGGAATACACCGGCCGGAATATTCTCACGCTGCCGCTCTTCCCCGCGATGACCGGGGACGACGTCAAGCGGGTCACCGCAGCCCTGAGCCAGATCCTGCAAGCCCACCAGAAATCATGAGCGCTTCCCCCGTCCAACTCTCCGTGGTGATTCCCGTCTACAACGAGGAACTCAACCTGCCGGTGCTCTTTGCCCGGCTTTACCCGGTACTCGACCAGCTCGGGCGCAGCTATGAGGTGATCTTCACCAACGACGGCAGCGCCGACAGCTCCATCACCCTGCTGAAAGCGCAGTACGCCGCCCGCCCCGATGTCACGCGCGTGATCGATTTCAACGCGAACTACGGCCAGCATATGGCGATCATGGCGGCCTTTGAGCGCGTCCGCGGCGACGTGATCATCACCCTCGACGCCGACCTGCAGAATCCCCCGGAGGAAATCCCCCGTCTGCTGGAGCAAATCGCCGCCGGCCACGACTATGTCGGGGGCTACCGCCTCAACCGGCAGGACTCCATTTTCCGCACCTATGCCTCGAAGCTCATCAACTTCGTGCGTGAGCGGACCACCAGCATCAAGATGACAGACCAGGGCTGCATGCTCCGCGCCTACCGCCGGCCGATCATCGACGCCATCGTGCGCAGCGGGGCCATCAACACCTTTATCCCCGCGCTCGCCTATAGTTTTTCGTCCCATCCGGGCGAGGTTGGGGTGAAGCACGAGGAGCGCCATGCCGGCGTTTCGAACTACTCCTTCTACAGCCTTATCCGGTTGAATTTCGACCTCATCACCGGATTCTCACTGGCGCCGCTGCAATACTTCACGATGTTTGCCGGGCTCTGCGCCGCCGGCAGCCTGCTGCTCGTGCTGGTCCTGGCCTACCGCCGCCTGTTCCTTGGAGCGGAAGCGGAGGGAATCTTCACCCTGTTCGGCATCGTCTTTTTCCTGCTCAGCGTCGCCATGATCGGGATCGGCCTGATTGGCGAATATGTCGGGCGTACCTATCAGGTTGTCCGCACCCGACAGCGGTATCACGTGAAGGAAGTGCTGGAGTCCAAGCCGTGAGCAAACCCCGGATCCTTTTTTTCGGCTACAGCGAGGTGGGCTACGAATGCCTCTCCCTCCTGCTGGAGCGCGGCGACCAGGTCGTCGCGCTGATCACCCATGAGGACAACCCGGCCGAAAAGATCTGGTTCAAAACCCCGGCGGTTGCCGCCCGCGAGCACGGCGTGCCGGTGCACACCCCGGTATCAGTCAACACGCCCGAATGGAGGGAACGCATCGCGCTGCTGGCTCCCGATCTGATTCTTTCGGTATACTACCGGAACATGATCAATGAAAACATCCTCGGACTGGCCCGCTGCGGGGCCTTCAACATGCATGGTTCGCTCCTGCCCAAGTACCGCGGCCGGGCCCCCATCAACTGGGCCGTGCTCCACGGCGAGCGGCACATCGGGATGACCCTGCACCGCATGGTCAGGAAAGCCGACGCCGGCGCCATCGTGGACCAGGCCGGGGTCGACCTCGATCCGCGGGATACGGCCGAGCAGGCCTTCCGCAAGGTCCTGCCCTGTGCCCGCGCCGTGCTCGCGCGGCAGATTGATGCGCTGCTCGCGGGGACGGCCCGCGAAACGCCGCAGGACGAATCCCAGGCCACCTATTTCAGCGGCCGCAAGCCGGAGGATGGCCGTGTTTTTTGGTCCCAGACCACGCGGCGGATTTTCAACCTCGTTCGCGCCGTGACCGACCCCTACCCCGGGGCCTTCACCGACGTGGCCGGTTCCCGCCTCATGCTCTGGTGGGCCGAGCCTGATTCCCCCGCGACCCGCGGTCGCACGGGCCGGCCCGGCGAAGTGCTGTCCGTGTCCCCGCTGGTCGTCGCCACCGGCGACGGGGCGCTGGAACTCACCCGCACCGAATGGCGCGGTCCCGCGGTCACCCTGCAGCCCGGTCAAATCCTTTAACCCCGACAATCCTATGCCGCTCAAAGTCCTTATCCTCGGTGCCAATGGCTTCATTGGCAGCTCCCTCACCCACGCGATCCTCAAGAAGAAAGACTGGGAGGTCTATGGCATGGATGTCGGCGACCATAAGCTCGGCGACTCCATCGGCAACCCGCGCTTCAAGTTCGTCGAGGGTGATGTCATGATTTCGCACGAGTGGATCGAGTACCACGTGAAGAAGTGCGACGCCGTGATCCCGCTCGTCGCCATCGCCAACCCGGCCCAGTACGTCAAGGACCCGCTCCGCGTCTTCGAGCTCGATTTCGAGTCCAACCTCGCCGTCGTCCGGCAGTGCGCGAAATACAAGAAGCGGATCATCTTTCCGTCGACCTCCGAGGTCTACGGCATGTCGCCGGATCGCGAGCTCAACGAGGCGAGCACGAACATGGTCTATGGGCCGATCGACAAGCAGCGTTGGATCTACGCCTGCTCGAAGCAGCTCCTCGACCGCGTGATCTACGCCTACGGGGTGCGCGACAACATCGACTACACGCTGTTCCGTCCCTTCAACTGGATCGGGCCCAAGCTCGACAACGTCTTCGAGCAGAAGGAAGGCAGCTCGCGCCTATTCACCCAGTTCATCTCGAATGTGATCTTCCAGAAACCGATCCAGCTCGTCGACGGCGGCAAGCAGAGCCGGTCCTTCACTTTCATCGACGACGGCATCGACGCGCTGCTGCGCATCATCGAAAACAAGGACGGCCGGGCCTCCCGGCAGATCTTCAACCTGGGCAACCCGCGGAACGACGTCAGCGTCGCCCAGCTGGCGAAATACATCATCGCCGCCTTCAAGCACTATCCCGAGTACCGCGAGCACGCCGCCAACGCGAAGGTCGTCACCGTCTCGTCCGGCAAGTATTTCGGCAAATATTACCAGGACATCCAGAAGCGCGTGCCCTCCATCGCCCACGCGAAGAAGCAGCTCGGCTGGACGCCGAAGGTCGACCTGAAGACGGCGATCCGCCGCACCCTCGATTATCACCTCGCGCACAAGGATTACTCCCTCGAGTAACCCCCGGCGGGCGGCGAGTGCGACCGCAGGCCAGCCGCAACCCAATCTGCGGCCGGCCCCGCGGTCGGACCCCGCGCCGCCTTCGTCCCCAGCCTGATGTCCAACCTTCGCCTCGCCCTCAAGATCGACGTCGACACCGACCGCGGCACGCGTGAGGGCGTGCCCAACCTGCTGGCGGACTGCCGCGAATTCGGCGCACCGGCCAGTTTTCTTTTCTCCTTCGGACCCGACAACACCGGCAAGGCCATCTCCCGCGTCTTCCGCCCGGGGTTTTTGAAAAAGGTCGGCCGCACCAGCGTCGTCCAGCTCTACGGCGTACGCACGCTACTGAACGGCACGCTCCTCCCCGCCCCGCACATCGGCCGACGCAACGAGGCGGTGATCAAATCCGTCCGCGACGCGGGCTATGAGACCGGCATCCACTGCCACGACCACTACCGCTGGCAGGATCATCTGCAGACGATGACTCTGGAGGAGATCCGCGTCGAGTTCGCCGCCGCGCGCGCCGAGTATCGCCGCCTTTTCGGTGTCGAGGCGCACACCGCCGGCGCCGCCGGCTGGCAGAGCAACGCCCGCAGCCGCCAGATCTACGACGAGGCCGGCCTGCTCTACGCCAGCGACACGCGCGGCGCCACGCCGTTCTTCCCTCGCATCGACGGCACGGTGTTCCAGACACTCGAGATTCCGAGCACGCTGC
>JBAXWQ010000138.1:0-8914 GCA_037128315.1 Opitutia bacterium
CCGCCGCCCACGCCGCCAAGGATTCCGGCATCGCCTACCAGCTCGCGCTCGACACCGGACTGACGCTGCCGCTGGCCAAGGCGACGACCGAGCAGTTTGAGCGCATGAAGCAACTCGGTCTCGGCGGTCTGGACAAGTCCGGCATCGCCGAACTAACCTTCAAAGGCCGGCAGGGTTAAGCAGGCCGGCTCAGCGTGAAGGCAAATTAACCCCAGAACATTGTGGCGCAGTCGTTCGTCAAATTCGTGCTATGCTTGGGCCTGGCGCATTCAGGCTGGGCCGCGGTTAAGGGTGCGTCAACCCTCCACCGGGGGAGCATAATCCGGGAAATGCTTCGCGACGCACTTCGGGCAGTAGCTGTGGGTGAATTGCGCGTCGGAGTGCTTCATGACATAGACCTCCACCTCGTCCCAATACCCCTGATCGTCGCGGATTTTCTTGCAGTAGCAGCAAATGGGCAGGAATCCCCTGAGCACCTTCACCTCCGCGAGCGCCTGAGTAAGCTCCCGGTTCAACCGGCGCAAATCCATCAGGTCCGCGTGGCGGGCCATCGCGATCGTGATGGCCCGTTCGATTTCGGCCGCCTTTGACGGTTTGACGAGAAACGCCCCCACGCCGGCGGCGGTGGCTTGGGCCACATCCACCCGTGTCTCATGCGCCGACAGGATCACCACCGGGGTCGGACATTCCGCCTGAATCGCGGCCGCGGCCGCGAGGCCGTCCATCACCGGCATGGCGATATCCATCAGGACGACACCCGGGCGGAGCGCACGAGTCAACTCGACCGCTTGACGGCCATTGGCCGCCCGGCCGACGATCTTCATGCCGATCCACTCCAACGTTTGCTCAATCAGGTCGAGGACCAGGGACTCGTCATCGGCGACGACGACATTGACGGGTTCATTGATTTTCATGGAAACAGGTTTTTGGTGTTCAGGCGGGTTTTCAGGTGCGCTGCAGCTCCTCCGGTCGGATGCGAATCCGCACCATCGCTCCCGCCTCGTTGGCGAGAGTCAGGTCACCTTGCAGGCTCTCCGTGACGAGTTGCCGGATCAGGCCGAGCCCGACATTGCGGTGCCGGCCGGCGATGACCTCGGCTGGGAAGCCCGGACCATTGTCGCGATAACACAGGGTGACAAATTCGCCATCGAACTCAGCTTCGAGACCGATCGTCAGGGGCTTTACCGTCCCGTGTCCGTGCTTGATGCTGTTCGTCACCAGCTCATTCAGGACGAGAGCCACGCTGCTCGCCTGGCGGGGTGATACTTCCAATGGGCCCGGGGTGATCTGGAGCTGCGCTGACAGACGATCGGGATTAGCGGAAAGGGCGGCGGTCAGGACTTTCTCCGCGAGCTGGTCCACCCGGACGGGCGCCCAAGACGAACTCGACAGCAGCCGGTGCGCGGCCAACAATCCCCCGATCCGTTGCGTCAGTCGGTCCAGCACCGGTTGCACCAGGGGCCGAGCCGTCGGCTCAAGCAATTTTTGTTCCCGCACGAATAGGCCGAGAATGGAGGTGAGGTTATTGGTGACCCGATGGTTCACCTCGCGCAGCAGTTCGCCCTGGGCGCGAGCGTCCCGCCCGGCTTTGTCAAGCAGCACCTTGAGTTGCTGCTCCAGCGAGATGCGCGCGGTGATGTCTTGGCTGATGCCGCGAGTGCCCACGATGCGTTCCGTGGCGTTGCGCTTCACGGTGACGCGCACGAAGATGTGTCGATACTGGCCGTCGCGGCGCCGAATGCGATGCTCCAGCTCCAATTCGGCAATTTTCCCCGTCAGCAGCTTGGCGATAGATTCCGCCACATGATGTTGCTCCTCCGGAGGCAGGAATTCGCGGGCATAAACCTCCGCCGGCATCTGGTAGCCGCCTTCGCGTTCCGCCGTCGTGCCGTAGAGTGCGTAAAACCGGTCGTTGAAAGTGAAGGTCTGGGTTGCGGTGTCCATTTCCCAATGGGCGAGATGCGCCTGGTCCATCGCGTGAGCGAGTTGCTTCTCGCTGGTCTGCAGCGCCAACTCCCACCGCCTGCGCTCCGTGATATTACGGACGATGTGAACGGCGCTGATGACTTTGCCTGCACCGTCGCGGATGGGGCTGAAGTGGAGTTCATACCACTGCCGCTCCCAGGCGGTGTCGCCAAATTCCCGGGTGACCGTGAAATCTTCACCCCCGAGGGCGCGGTCCCAGCCGGCCTTGGCCGCCGCGAGGTCGGCGGGCAGGTGCGCTAGCGCCGTGAGCAACGAATCACCCGGCTGGAAGTTGTGGCCGAAGATCCGCTGGCACTCGTCGTGGAAGGCGGAGTTGAAAAGCACGTAGCGATACTCCCGGTCGAGCATGGCAATGAGATCGCTGCTGCTCTCCAAAACGCTCCGAAGTTCCCGGCTGATTTTTTGGCGCGCTACCTCCGCCTGCTTGTGCTCGGTGATATCCATGCAGGAACCGATATAGCCGGCGAAGCTGCCGTCAGGCTGATAGCGGGGCACGCCGTGATCGAGCAGCCAGTGGTATGCGCCGTCGTGGCGGCGGAGACGGTATTCCAGCTCGAACTCCCGCCGGGCGTCGAAGTTGCTCACATAAATTTCCAGACGGCGCGCGAGATCGTCGGGATGCACTCCCTCGACCCAGCCGTGGCCCTTCTCCTGCGCCAGCGTGCGCCCCGTGAAATCGAGCCAAGGTTTGTTGAAATAGTTGCACAGTTTGTCCGTGCCCGCCTCCCAGATCAGCACGGGGACGGCATCGGCCATCACGGCAAAACGCTTTTCGCTCTCCCGGACTTCCTGCGTCAACTGCGCCGCCATCCGCCGGGCGTCGGTGCGCGTGCCCAGCAGGGAGAGCGCCAGCCAGACCAGGAGCACACTGATGCTCGTCCCGGCAAAGAAGATCAATCTCATCAAGGTGTAATCCGCCGCAGCGACCAGTCCACCGAGTGGGGTGAAACGCAGGGTCCAGCGGCGGCCGGCAAAATCCAAGGTCGTCACCCGGGTGACTTGGGTGGTGGCAACCCGAGCGTGGTTCCCGGCAGCCTTGCTGTCGAAGAGCAGGGTCTCCGGGGACATCGCCTCCCCATCGTAAACTTGAATCTCAACGTCAGGAACCTTTACCCCCCCCTCCCTCTCCCGCAGGGCGCCGCGCAGCAAGTCGGTCATGCGGTAGGGACTGTAGACCCAACCGGTGATCGCGGCGCGGCGTTGGGCGAGTGTGGCCAGCGGCAGCCCGTGACGATACACGGGAAAATACATCAGAGTGCCGGCTTGCACGTCCTGGCTGGTTTCCTGCACCAGCCGGACCTTTTCCGAGAGCGCGCACGCCTGTTCATCGCGCGCCCGTTCCATCGCCGCGCGGCGGACGGGCTCGGACAGCATGTCGTAACCGAAGGCGCGCAGATTGCGGCTCGTAAACGGCCCGAGGTAGATGATGGCGGAATAAGTCTCCCGGTCGCCGGCCGGCCAGACCTGATACTCCGGGAAACCTTCGCGGCGAATCGCCTGGACGTGTTCGGCGAGTTGCGCGCGGGGAATTAGCTGCGCGAAGCCGACACCTTGAATGCCGGGCAGATGCTGTTCAAGTTGCAAGCCTTGGATGAAGGCCCGCCAGTCGTCCCGCCGGACCGCCTCCGAGGCATCGAACAGGGCGGCGCTGCTGCGCAGCACCTCGGCGCAGGCGTTGAGCCGGGCGAGGATATTGAGCCGAACCTTATCGACGGCGAACTCGAACTGCTGTTGCACGTCGTGGTCCGCATCCGTCTTCGCGTAATACCCGACGACGCCGGTCAAGAGCAGCCCGCCAGCGAGCAAGCCCGAGCCGACGGCGAGATGGCCCGGCGTAAACTGCCGGCGCCGGGCGATCATCCACCCGACCAAACCAGCCCCGAGTAACAGCGCAAGAATGGTCAGACCCAGCGGCAGAAAGGGCTGATAGCGTTCCCGCAGCAGGGCCAGCGGATTGATTTCAAGCTGAACCCAGCGGGAGACCACCGCCTGCCGGTCCCGCTCGGGAATGGCGTGGAGGGTCTTGGCCAGAATCTCCCGCAGGACCGGCAGGTCCCGGCGCACGGCAAAGCTAAGCGCATACGTGAAATCAAAGGTGTCGAGGACACGCAGACCGGTGATTCTCTCCCGTTCGATGAAAAAGCTGGCGCTGGCCACATCCGTGACGACCGCGTCGACTTCGCCGAGCGATAGCAGGCGCAGCCCGTCCAAGTCATCGGAAACCGGGACGACCTGGAGGCGGGGGAATTTTTGCTCCAGATCCTTCTGGATGCCGTAGCCGTTGCCGACCGCCACCCGCTTGCCGGCGAACGCTTCCGGCCAGCGGCCGAGTTCGGTGTTCGCCCGGACAAGGATCACGGTCGGGATCAGGACGTAGGGTTGGGTGAAGGTGAGATACTGGGACCGTTCCGACGTTTTCGTCACCGAGGTCACAATCCCGGGCCCGCCCTGTTGCGCTTGGGCCAGGATGGCCGCCAAATTTTGCGGGGCCAGAATGTGGAACTTCAGACCCAGCTTCCCCTCCATCAGGTGAATCAGGTCGGCCGAGACCCCCTGCCAGACTCCTGACTCGACAAAAGTGAACGGCGGAATATTGGCCGCCGAGGCGACGCAGAGCTCAGCGGCGTGCCCATCGAGCCACGCCCGCTCCTCGGCGCTCAGAAAACTGCGCTCAGTCTGGGGGCTGGTCTGCGCCGCGCCGCGCCCGGCCAGAGCGAGCAATATCGCCAACACCACCAAGGACATGGCGCGTCCGGCGAAGATCCTCCGCTTCAGCGCCAGCCCATCAGTCGCTGACTTTTTTCGGGTGTTGATGGAGCAAGGATATCGCGCAAAGAACGGTCGACCATGCGACCGCTCAAGGCTCCGCGATAGAAACAAGAATAGATCAGGACCACTGGTCTGAAAGAACCGATCCTCCGCATATATTGCCAAACTAGCGGCAGCAGAACGGTAGCGGCTTCGAACGGTAGCGGGACACGGGCGAGCCTCGAAACCGGTTTCCGGCCCAGAAGCCCGGAGGGGATCGAAAAGGTCTGCGTGGGCATACGATGATGCGTTAGGTGAGAAGGCCTTAACCGGGCACGAGGCATACGATTCCATGTCACCACCACTCGCAAATTTCCGCCATCCTAGGTGCCTCTCGTTAGGCCCGTTCCAAAGGCCGAAAAGTCGGAAGCCGATGCTGTTATGAAAAACGCCGGCCGGCACCCCGCAACGCCGGAGCAACTCAAATAACCAACTGAGAAAATGCCCCCTGCCCCAACCTCGATCAAACAGGCCAGGCACAAGCTCTGGCTCTCCCTTTGCGACCGCATCCTGGACAATCGACTTCACGCGTGGACAACCTCGTGAACCGGCGGCGCATGACTGGCCGGTCCAGTGGCCCCCCGAGCGTAGCACCATTTCTGCCAGCACTCGCGCAAGGCCAGACCAAACCTCGTTGCCTGGCCGGCGTGGTCGAGCAACGGACTGTTCCGCAGGTTGCCGCGGAGCGCCGCGCGGTGCCGCGCGAGACCAGGCCGGTCGTTCGCGAGATGGATGGCATGACTCACATATTCTTCCGCGTTCGCGGCGATCCAATCGGCATGCCCCACGGCCGTCAGCAGGCTGGCGCCGACGCGGGCCATATGCCGGTCACCCCGCAAAGACACAACCGGAACGCCCATCCACAGCGCCTCACAGGTGGTGGTCGTGCCGTTGTAAGGGGCCGTATCCAGCGCGAGATCCACGCCATGGTAGCAGGTGAGATGGGACCGCGTATCAGGCGTCCGCTCGAGGAAAACCAATCGCTCCGGGGCAACCCCGCGTTGCGTCAGGTACGTCGTGTAGTGCTGTCTGATCGTGAACTCGCCCAAACCCGCGCCCTTGAGGCAAAGTCGCGAGCTGGGCACGGCCACCATAATTTTGGCCCAGAGTTCGAGCAGGCCATCCGTGATCTTGGCCGGGGTGTTGAAGCAGCCGAAAGTCACCCCCGCCCGGGTCAAGGCCGGGAGGGAATTGGGTTCCGGCGAGTCCACCGGCGGCGCATAGGCCCACGCCGTCGGGGCAAACCGGACGAGTTGCTCCGTGGCAAATTGATCGGCGTCGCCCAACGGATCGGCGATGCCGTCGGTGAAACGGTAATCCATCGCCGGCAGACCCGTCGTGTTGGGATAACCGAGGTAGGTGATCTGCACCGGGGCCAAACGTCGGGCAAAGAGCGGGAGACGGTTGTTCATCCCGGTGTGCCCGGCTAGATCGATCAGGATATCAGGGGCATCCAGGCGGATGGCCGCTTCCACACTTTCGCTGGGCTGTCCGACAAAATTGCGCCAGACGGCCGCGCGGGACTGCAGGCGGACGGACACCGCGTCCTCCCGGAAATGATCGTGGTACAGATAAAGCTCGAACTCACCCTGCGGGAGATAGGCGAGCAGTGGCTCCAGAAAAAATGTGACCGAGTGGGTCCGAAGGTCGGGCGAAAGGCAGGCGACGCGCAGGCGGCGCGAGCGATCAGGGTGATTGGGCAGGGCCGGTGCCGCCGACGGTCCCACCATGCGACCATAGGTGACATGATCAGCATAAAGCTGCTCGCGCGAAATTCCTTCCAGCGAATGCAAGGCGAATAAACGGTAACTGCGCGCTTCGTGATGCTTAGGCTCAAGCGCCAGGAAGCGGTCGTAGGCCTGCACCGCCTCAGCCGTGCGGTGGGCCTGATGGAGCGCCTGGGCACAACCGAAATGCCCCAAGCCAAAATGCGGATCGGCGGCCAGCGCCCGCTCGTGACTTTGCAACGCCTCGGCAAAGCGGCCGAGGAAACTCTGGGTGAGACCATAGTTATACCAGCCGGAAGCATACTGGGGCCTGAGCCTGACCACTTTTTCGTGGCAAGCCATAGCCTCGGCGAGACGGTCCTGAATCTTCAGACAATAGGCCAGATTTTCCCAGCCCTCGATGAAATCGGGTTTAACCTGCACGGCATGACGGAAGTGAGTCTCCGCCTCAGGGCTGCGCCGGTTGGCGAGCAGCGCCAGAGCATAGCGCATCTCGCAGACGTAGTTGCCCGGCGCAAGCAGATGGGCTCGCCCCAGCAGCCCGATGGCTTCCGGCAATCGGCCCCGCTGATAGGCGAGCAAACCGGAGAGGTGGAGCGCGTCGAAGCATTTAGGCGCCGCCTGGCGCACCCGACCATAGAACGCGGCGGCTTCCGCCAGACGCCCGGCCCGGTGATGGACCACGCCTTGCTGCAGCAGGGACTGGATCTGTTGCGGGACCATGGCTCAAACAGGACGGGCCACAAGCAACCCGGTGGACCGGGTTGAGCGGACGGGGTGTTTCATGAATCGCACTACTCTAGGGTGTGTCTTCAAACCTGTCATTGCGAGGAGTCCCGCCTCGCGGGGCGACGAAGCAATCCAGGCTTGGGGTCTGACTCCAGTGCGGGAGGGCAGTCGAGAGCCGTTCAACGGGCTCAGGCCCTGAGCAGAAGCCGAAGGGGCTGGATCGCCACGGCGCGCTTCGCGCACCTCGCGATGACAAATTGGGTTTGAAGACACACCCTAGCCTATCGGCGCATCCCCGGGGTGCTGAAGCAGCAATGGCACTAAATTAGGCCTGATTTGCGCCGATTCATGATCACCTCGGTGCCGTATTCTGGACCGCGCATCCCTCGTATTACTTGATGCCAACAACATTTACGCCCCTTCCCGCTCCCCTCTCCCCGGTGATCGGGCCCTACCCGGATGACGAAATCATTCGTCGACTGAAGGCTTGTCCCAAGCTGGCTTCGCTGCAGACGATCAATCGCGCCTTGCGCGAATTGATGAAATCGGACCACAGCCTCAATTCCCAGATCGCCGAGATTATCCGCCGCGATCCGTCGCTGTCGACGCGGCTGTTGCGCGTAGTGAATTCAGTGTATTACGGCAACTCGACGCGGGTCAGCAACATCGAGGAAGCGGTCTTTTTCCTCGGCCTCCGGCAAATCCGCGAACTCTCCACCGCCACGCCAATCATCGAGGAGATGCAGAACATGTACCCGAGCAGTGGGGATCGCCAACCGTTGCCCTGGACGGAACTCTGGCGCCACAGTATCGGCACCGCCGAACTGGCCCGGGAAATCATGCTTTCCACGAGTAGTGCGGGGGAGGACGACACCGACTATCTCGCCGGCCTGTTGCACAACATCGGGAAGGTGGTCATGGCGTATGCTTTCCCGAACGAACTGCAGAAGATCATGTCCACCCCGCTGCCGGATCCGGGAGCGGTTTCCCTTCTCGAACGCGAGCTCATCGGGTGGGATCATGCCCGCATCGGGGCCTATTACCTCAATCGACACCAATTATCCGAAGAAATCACCTTCGCCGTGCTCTACCATAACGAACCTAGGCGAGCGCCACGCCACCAGCTATTTGCCGCGGCCGTCCAGGTCGCTGATTATCTAGTCCGCCACGCCGGCATTTCCGGGGGTTTCGAGCAAATCAAGCCGATCGAGGCTGATGCCTGGCTGCAGCTGGAAGGCTGGCGAATTCTTTATGAGGGCGCCGGCGACGAGGCCACCCTTGCCCGCGCCCACTTAGCCAATGCCGTGCAGCGGCTGCCTTCATTGCTCCAGGGACTGGTCTGAGGGTCGCGGCACTTTCCCCTTTCGCAAGTATTGCCCCCGGCGGCCTGTAGCCGCGAAGCGACGACAGGACAATAACACGACACCGCGGAGTCGACCGGATGTTGTCCGCGCGGGTAGTCGAAGCCAACCATGCAGCTGAACCCTCCTTCCGCCCACGAACTGCCTGGGCGGCCAAGAGGGCCGAAAACCTGCCCGCCCCACCACTCCACTCGGGCCACCGAGTCCGGACCATCAGACCATACGCCTTGGCGGTCTAAGCCTCAACCGGGGCGGCAGAACAACCCTTCCGCCTGACGTCTCCGCCCACCATACCGCTCCAGA
>JBAXWQ010000139.1:0-8688 GCA_037128315.1 Opitutia bacterium
GGAGGTGGCGTTGTCGGCGCGGGCGAGAGTCTCCGGGGGGCCCTCGGCCACGATCCGTCCCCCAGCGATGCCGGCGCCCGGGCCGACTTCCAGGATCCAGTCGGCGGACTTGAGCACGTCCAGGTTGTGCTCGATGACCACGACGCTGTGGCCGCGGTCGACGATGCGCTGCAGCACGGCCAGCAGGCGTTTCACATCGTGCCGGTGCAGGCCGGTGGTGGGCTCGTCCAGCAGGAGCAGGGCTCCTGTGAATTCTTCTGTAGGTCGGGGTTTATCCCCGACGGGGGCTGACAGTGTCGGGCGTAAAGCCCGACCTACATCGGCGTTGTCGGTAAATTCGGAGAGATAGCGGACGAGCTTCAGGCGCTGGGATTCGCCGCCGGACAGGGTGTTCAGTGGCTGACCGAGCGGCAGGTAGCCGAGGCCGACCTCGGCGAGGGCGGCAAGGCGGCGATGGATTTTGTCGTGGGCGGCATCCCGTTGTGGCGCAAACAGCGGCAGCGCGTCGGTAATGGTCGTCGCCAGCAGGTCGGAGACGGATTTGCCGTTCCAGGTGATGGCCAGGACCTCGGGCTTGAAACGGCGGCCCTCGCAAATGGGGCAGGGGACAAAGACGTCCGAGAGAAACTGCATTTCGACGCGCTCGCTGCCGAGGCCCTGGCAGTGGTCGCAGCGGCCCTCGCCGCTGTTGAAGGAAAAGCTGGACGCGCTGAACCCGGCTTCCTGAGCCGCCGGAACGGTGGCGTAGAGTTCGCGGATCAGTTCCCACGCCTCGCAGTAGAGGGCGGGATTGGAGCGCGGCGTCCGGCTGAGCGGCGACTGGTCGACGAGGACGACCTCGGAGAAAGCCTGGTCGGAGTGGATGTGCTCGATCGCGGCCGGATCATCGGCCAGCTGATGGCGGGCCGCGAGCAGGCCCTGATGAATGACGTTGTCCAGCAGGGTCGATTTGCCTGAACCCGAGACGCCGGAGAGACAGACGAGTCGTTGCAGCGGCAGCCGGAACGACAGGCCGTTCACGTTGTGCTTGCTGGCCTTCACGAAGTGCAGCCAGCGGGCGTCGGTCACCGGCCGGCGGGCCGCCGGCGTTTCGACCTGCTGCCGGCCGGACAGGTAGGCGCCGGTGATGCTGCCGGGCGCGGTGAGCATCGCGGCGAGTTCACCCTGAAAGACGATGTGCCCGCCCTGGGCTCCGGGCTCGGGGCCGACCTCGATGAGATGATCGGCGGCGCGGATCATGGCCTCGTCGTGCTCGACGACGACGACCGTGTTGCCAGCCGCGGTCAGGGTGCGAATGATCCCGATCAGCCGGTCGATGTCCCGCGGGTGCAGGCCGACGGAGGGCTCATCGAGGACGAACAGGGTGTCGACCAAAGAGGTGCCGAGGCAGGAGGTGAGGTTGACGCGCTGCACTTCGCCGCCGGAAAGGGTGCGCGAGGTGCGGTCCAGCGTCAGGTAACCCAAACCGACCTGCTCAAGGTACCGCAGCCGGGTGACAATCGAGTCGTAGGCCAGGTCGCGCTGGTGTGCGGCCGAGGCATTAGCCGGCACGGCCACGGCCCCGCCGTGGGTGCGGATGAGTTGCAGGAGTTCGCCCACCGGGAGCTGATAGAGCTGCGGCAGGGTATGTCCCCGCCATTGCCAGCAGAGCGCCTCCGGCTGCAGGCGGGCGCCGTGGCAGTCAGGGCACTGGTTGTAGGTGCGGAAGCGGGACAGGAAAACCCGCACGTGCATCTTGTAGGTTGTCTTCTCGAGGTAGCGGAAGAAGCCCTTGAGGCCGTACCAGTATTTGGGCCAGTTCTTCGGGCCGTCGCTGCTATAGCCCGGCTCGCCGTCGATGATGTAGGCCTGCTGCTCCGGGGTGAGTGCGGCAAAGGGCACGTTGGTCGGGATCCCTTTCTTGCGGGTGAAGACGAGCAGGTCCTTCTTCGACTCGCCGTAGACTTCGCCCTCCCACGGCTTGATGCAGCCTTCATTGATCGAGAGGGAGTGGTCGGGGAGGGCGAGGCGATAGTCGATGTCGATGACCCGGCCGAAGCCCCGGCAGCGCGGGCAGGCCCCGAGCGGCGAGTTGAAGGAAAACATGCCCGGTGAGGCGGCGCGGAAGGTGCGGCCGGTTTTGGGCGAATGCAGGCCGCGGGAGTAGTGCCCGGCGGGGGGGAATGGTTGAGAGCCAAATAGGTGGATTTCGCCCTTGCCGAAGTGGAGGGCGGCCTCCGTGGCCTCGCGGAAGCGGGACTGGTTGTCCGCGGAAATGAGCAGGCGGTCCTGGATGACGTGGATCGGAAAGGTTGAGAGTTGAGAGTTGAGGGTTGAGGGTTTCGTTGCGAGCAACTCGTCGAGCTTGGCTGGCGATAGAACACCGTTTTTATCCGATACGAGCACGCGGGTGTAGCCTTGGCCCTTGATGCTGGTGAGCACCTCGGACCATTCGAGATTGTCGGGCTTGGTGATGCGGAAGCACAGCAGCAGGGTGGTGCCGGCCTGCCCGGCCAGGGTTTTCGTCCAGATCGTCTGTGGGTTGTCGTCCTCGACCTTCTCGCCGGTGGCGGGGTCGTAGCATGCGGCGACGTGGCTGAACCAGACCTTGGCGAAGTCCGTCAGCTCGGTCATGGTGCCGACGGTGGAGCGGGAGGTCTTGACCGTGTTGGTCTGCTCGATGGCGATGGACGGCCGGATGTTTTCCACCGCATCGACCTTGGGCTTGTCCAATAAATCCAGAAACTGCCGGGTATAGGCGGAGAAGGTCTCGACGTAGCGCCGCTGGCCCTCTGCGTGCAGCGTATCGAACACCAGCGAAGACTTGCCGGCGCCGCTCAGTCCCGTGACCACGATATAGCGGCCGAGGGGCAGGGCGAGGTCGAAGCCCTTCAGGTTGTTCTGGCGGACGCCGCGCAGGCGAATGGTCTCGGGGGCGTTGGGACTGGACTCAGGCACGCCGGCAGCAAAGGCACGAATGCCAGGAAGGCAAACCCGGGTGCGTTGCGGCCAAATAATGAGGCCGGAAGAAGCCGAGGTGGCGGGCCCTCCATTAACCTTTGGTGAGCTCTCGGAAGAGATTCAGGTGGGCCTGCATCTGCCGTTCCGGCACGAAGCTGGCCTGGGCGTGCTCGCGGCCGACCTGGCCAAAACGGCGGCGATCGCCCGGTTGCCGGATCAGCCGGTCGAGGGCGGCGATAAAGCCGGCCTGATCATGGTTGGCAATGAGGTAGCCGGAACGATCGGGCACGAAGCACTCGCCGACGCCCACGACGTCATAGGCGACGACGGGCACGCCGTGCAGCTGGGCCTCGATCAGGAAGTTCGGGAGCGATTCGCTTTGCGAGGCGAGCAGGGCCAGGTCGGCGGCGAGGTAGAGCGGGGTCGGGTCGGTCTGGTAGCCGAGGAACTTTACCCGCGAGCCCAGGCCGAGGTCATGGGCGAGCCGTTCGCATTTTTTCCGCGCCGGGCCCTCGCCGGCCAGCCAGAGCTGCCAATCCAGATATCCCGGCAATTTGGCGCAGAGTTCGATGAGCTCACGCTGGTTTTTCTCGCGCCGGAACATCGCGACATTGAGCAGCACCATCGTGGTCGGGGTGGCGCCGTGAAAGCGGCGAAGCGGGTTGTTGCGGGCCTCCGCCTCGGCTGTGTAATGGATGACGGAATTGTGGATGACGGTGATCCGGTGCGCGGGAATGTCGTAGACATCGGTCAGCACGCGCTTGGCGACGTGGCTGTTGGCGATGATGTGGCGGCACAGGCGCAGCGAGCGCACAAAGAGGTAGGGCAGCAGCTTGCCGGTCCGCATGGTGCAGATGACCGCGGCCTGCGGGACCCGGCGCTGAATGAAGCCCGCATAGCAGTTCGCCATGCGCCCCATGCAGAGCACCAAATCCGGGGCCGCCTCCTCCGCGGCCTTGAGCAGGCCGGGCGCGAACCAGTCAAGGCGCATGTCGAACGGCTGCAGCGAGCGGAACGCGAAGGGCTGCTGCTCCGCGTCCATTTCAAGCAAGCCCCGCGGACGAAAGGTTAGCAGGGTGACCTCATGACCCGCCCGCGCAAAGGCCGTGGCCATGAACACGGATTGGCGCTCGGTGCCCCCGCTGCGAAGGTAATCCTGGACGATGAGAATTTTCATTGCTCCGCGAGGTGTCGCGGCAAAGGTAGGCCCATCATTCAATGAACCAAGCGTTCGTCAATCTGCTGCTGCGCTGCCTCGTGCTGGCCCTCGGGGTCGCCCTCAGCACCAAAATTGTTCCCGGGATCAGCTATGACACCGGCACCACCCTGCTGGTGGTGGTCCTGGTGCTGACCTTCTTCAACGCCGTCCTGAAGCCGCTGCTCCTGCTTTTCACCCTCCCGTTCATCATCCTCTCGCTCGGGGTGGGCATCTGGATCATCAATGCCGTATTGTTCTACTGGGCGGGCCGGCTGGTGGAGGGCTTTCATGTGGCCGGCTTCAGTTCGGCCCTGTGGGGCGCCTTGATCGTGAGCCTGACCAACATGATCATGAGCCGGCTGCTGACCCCGCCGCGGCCGCCGCGGACACCCCCGTCCGCCGGTCCGGCGAAGCGGGATGATGTGATAGACATCTGACCCGCCTTTGCCCTGCAAGCTACGGCGAGGAAAGGCACGGTTTGATTGCTACGAAAAGTCACAAAAGGGTGTGGCGGCCGGCTAGAGATTTCCGCGCGCCTATAGGCGCCTTGAGGCTTTCATGGCCCGCGGAGTCTTTGGTGCCTCTTTGTGGCCAAAAAAGTCTTGGAGTCTGTGGCGGACTTTCCGTTTGACGGGACCGGCTGCCGGGGCGACTTTGCCGGCTCTCTCAATCCTCTTATGTCTGACGCAATTTACGACTTGGTGATCATCGGTGGCGGCCCGGCTGGCTATGTGGGCGCGATCCGCGCCGGGCAGCTGGGCAAGAAGGTCGCCGTCATTGAACTCGAGCGCGCCGGCGGCACCTGCCTCAACTGGGGCTGCATCCCGACGAAGGCCCTGCTGAAGAGTGCCGAGCTCTATCGCACCTTCCAGAAGGCCGAGTCCTACGGGCTGAGCGTCAAGGAGGTCGGCTTCGATTTTGCCAAGGTCGTGGAGCGCTCCCGCGGCGTGGCGGGCCAGATGGCCAAGGGCGTGGAGTTCCTCCTCAAGAAAAACAAGGTGGACTACTTTGTCGGACGAGGTTCCGTCACTGTTCCCGGCATGGTCGAGATCACCGCCGGCGAGCATAAGGGGAAGTTTCTCCGGACGAAAAATGTGCTCCTCTGCACGGGGCAGAAGCCCAAGGCGCTGCCCGGCCTGCCGGTCGACGGCACGCGGGTCATGACCTCCCGCGAGGCGCTCGCGGCGAAGACCGCCCCCAAGACGCTGGCCATCATCGGGGCCGGCGCCATCGGCGTGGAGTTTGCCTATTTCTTCAACGCCTTCGGCACGAAGGTCACGCTCATCGAAATGCTGCCGCAGGTCCTGCCGGTCGAGGACGAGGAGGTCGCCAAGGTTCTGCAGCGTTCCTTTGAGAAGCAGGGCATCGCCGTCCACACCGGCACCAAGAGCGAGAACATCCGCGTCGGCGAGAAGTCCGTGAAACTTGACCTCGTGAAGGATGGCGCGAAGACCGAGCTCGAGGTCGAGACGGTGCTGGTTGCCATCGGCATCACCTCGGCCCTCGAGGGCCTGACCTCGCCCAAGGTGCAGCTGGAGCTCGACCGCGGCTTCGTGAAGGTTGGGCCGGATTACCAGACGAGCACGCCCGGCATCTACGCCGCCGGCGACATCCAGGGACCGCCTTGGCTGGCGCATGTGGCCTCGTTCCGTGCCGTGCAGGCGGTCGAGGGCATGTTTGGGCACAGCCAGCCGAAACAGGTCGGCATTTTCCCGGGCTGCACCTACTGCCAGCCACAGGTGGCCAGCACGGGTCTGACCGAAAAGGCCGCCAAGGAGAAAGGCCTGAACTACAAGGTCGGCAAATTTCCCTTTTCCGCGGTGGGCAAGGCCGTGGCCGCCGGCGACACCGAGGGCTTCGTCAAGGTCATCGTCGATGCCAAGTCCGGTGAGATCTACGGCGTGCACATCATCGGGCACGAAGCAACGGAGCTGATCGCCGAATACGGCCTCGCGATGAATCTGGAAGCCACGATCGACGACATCCATCACTCGATCCACGCCCACCCTACGCTGTCCGAAGCCCTCGGCGAAGCCGCCTTGGCGGCCCTGGGGCAGGCGATTCATATCTGATACTGTTTGCGATCTGCTTTGGGACGATGGGTACGGGCAGGGGCACACCTCCGTGCCGGATTTCCCAACCCGACAGGCAGGTACGCCTGTCGCTACGAAGTGGCACGGCACCGGGCATCTAGATCCATTGGGACAAAAAAAGGCCGCTCACCCCTGAGCGGCCTTCTTACCCTAACATACACCAAACAAACCGTTGAACTACGCAGCGTAAGACTCAGGGGATGCGATAACGTTCAAAATCAGGGCGACTCTTGTGTCATTGGGGAGAGCTGGTGGCTGCCGTGCCTGTAGGGTTCTCCATCCCGACAGGCAGAGACGCTTGTCGCTACAGTACAAGGTTCCGGTGTAGCCACAGGCCACTGGGCCTGTGGTTCGGCAGGCAGTCAAACGCGACAGCCTATGACCAGCCGTCCCCAGTCTCCGACTCGGCCAGCGTCTGTCGCAATGACCCGAGAGTCCGGCCTTAACCTCTTGCCTAGGACCCGGCGGCCGGCTGCGGGTAGAACACGCGCAGCTCGGGTTTGACGCCGATAAGTGCCTGGGCGCGCTGGAGGGCTTTTTTCGTCGCCAGGGTCGGGTTTTCCTCGGCGGGGAAAATATTATCGAGACCGATTTTCTCGACGAGGCCGCTGCGTTTGAGCACGGCGGCGACATCGCCGTGGACCCCCGAGATGAGCAGGTGCCGGTCTTGCGAATGCAGGAACTCAACCAGCTGGCCGAGGGCGATGGCGGTGGTGGCATCGAGGTGGCGGGCATTTTTCATCCGCAGGATGAACACGCGAATGTGGGGGTCTTCCGCCAGTCGGCGGACGCCATCCTGAAAGATGTCCGCGGCGCCGAAGAACAGGTCGCCCTCGACGTGCACGATCGAGACCTGTGGGGTGTTGCGTTCGGCGGGCGCATCGATCTGCGCGAGCTGGCCCTGCTCGTTGAAGGCGTGCTCCACCAGGCTGGGCGCACTGGCCTTCTGCAAAAAGAGGACCAGGGAGACCCCGATGCCCACGTAGATGGCGGTGTCGAGTTGCAGGAACAGCGCGGCGCTGAGGGTGACCCAGAACACGGCCGCGTCCGCCCGGGTGGCGTGCCGGGCGATCAGGATCTGTTCGGGGTTATAGAGACGCAGCGCAATGGCGATGAGGTAGGCGGCCAGGGCGGCGACCGGGATGTAATTGAGCAGCGGCGAGACCAGCAGGACGGCCAGCAGCACACCCAGGCTGCTGAACACCGTGGCGAACTGGGTGCGGCCCCCGCTTTGCAGGTTGGCCGCGCTGCGCAGGAACGAAGCCGAACCCGGCATGGCGCCGAAGGCGGTGGCGGCCAGATTGCCCAGACCCATGCCGATCAGTTCCTGGTTCGGGTCGATGCGCTGGCCGGATTTAGCGGCGAGGCCCTTGGCAATCGATACGGCCTCCAGCATGCCCAGCAGGGCAATAGCGATGGCGGTGCTCGTGATCCGAGGGAGAAGCTGGAAGGCTTCCTCATTGAGGGGAAACCCAATGAAGATTGGCATGGATCGGGATATCTCGCCGAGATCGCGGACCAGGGGAACGCCATGATGATCCAGTCCCAGCAGGTCGCTGGCGGCACTGGCCAAGATGAGCACGATCAGCCCGTCCGGCCAGCGCGGACGCCAACGGCGCAGGGCATAGATTGCACCCAGGCTGACCACTCCAGTGGCCGCCGTCATCCAGTTGAAATTCAGCGTGAAGAAACTCGCCACCAAATGGCGTACTGTGGCGGGCAGGCTGACCCCCGGGGCGTGGGCGATGCCGAGCAGGTTGCCGATCTGGCCCACGGCGATCAGCACACCGACGGCCGTCGTGTAGGCGATGATCACTGTCCGGGAAATAAACTGGGTAAGCTGCCCGGTCTTCGTCAGGCCGGCGGCAACTTGGATCAGCCCGATCAAGCCGCCGAGGAGCAGGACTTTTTCCAGCGGGGTGAGGGGGACGTCAGCCAGCGAAAGGATGGCGCCCGCCAGGATGATGCTGATGGTGTTGGTCGGCCCGAACACCAGATGGCGCGAGGAACTGTAGCAGGAGCAAACTAGCGCCCCGACCACGCACGTGGCCAGCACGGCCTGGATGGGCAGGCCGGCCACGAGGGCGAAGCCGACGGCTTGGGGAATGGTGATGACGGCGATGGTGGCTCCGGCCAGCAAGTCGGCCTGGAGTTTCTCGCGGGTGTACGTGGGGATTTCCCGCCAGAGCGGGGGAATCAGGTTGGCCCGGATCTGCCCGCCGATGCCGGTGATCCGCCGGCCGGCCACCTGGGTCAGATCTTCGAGCTCATCCATGCTTCTGACTTTGGGTCGGCCCGGTTGGATGGCAACTCCAGCGTGGGAGCCGGATTGGCGGCCAGCCGTAGGCTTGGCGGAGGCTGGTGCGAGTGCCGGGAGTCGAACCCGGATCATCAGCTTCGGAGGCGGATACACTATCCATTGTGCTACACTCGCAGAGAACCGAACGGACAGCTTTC
>JBAXWQ010000014.1:0-22415 GCA_037128315.1 Opitutia bacterium
GCCGCGCACGCGAAAGGTGCCGCGCTTGAGCTCGTAATCATTGCGCTCGTAGAGATTCTCCACAAGGCGCTCCAGAAACTGGTTGCGATTCAAGGTGGCCCCCCGGCGCAGCGTGATGCGCATGGCCGAGAAATCCTCCGGGGACCCAGGCCATAGATGCAGGAGACGCTGGCCACCACGATGACATCGCGCCGGCTCACCAGTGAGCTGGTGGTCGCGATGCGCAGCCGCTCGAGTTCCTCGTTGATGGAGGAATCCTTTTCAATGAATGTGTCGCTCGTCGGCACATAGGCCTCAGGCTGGTAGTAATCGTAGTAACTGACGAAATACTCGACGGCATTGTGCGGAAAAAAACCCTTGAACTCCGAGTAGAGCTGCGCCGCCAGCGTCTTGTTATGGGACATGATCAGCACCGGCCGGTCCAGCTGGGCGATGATGTTCGCCATGGTGAAGGTTTTGCCCGAGCCCGTGACCCCGAGCAGGGTCTGGTGCCGGTGCCCGGCCCGGAATGACTCCACCAGCTTCGCGATTGCCTGGGGCTGGTCGCCGGTCGGCTGGTAATCTGACTGGAGTTGGAAGAGGGACATAGACGATGGCGTTCAGGGCGGGCGGCAGATTGCCGAGCAAGCTTGCCAGCCGCCGGGGAATTGCAAGCCGTGGGCTAGAGCCCGAAGATTCTAAGCACCCCGCCCCGCAGGCTGGCCCAAAATTTCCTCACCTCCGCCTGTTCACCCCGGGCCGAAGTTTCCTGGCACAGGAACACGCCGACGCCCTCGAACAAATCGTCGAACAGCGGGTTCATGCCCCGGAAATAGGCCCAGAAGGTTTCCGCCCGCACCGGCCGGTAGGCCAGACCCGGAGTGAAGCCGATGGTCGCATCCTGGTTGGTGCGCCGCGCCGGCCGCGGTTGACCCGGGGTCGGCGTCAGCACCTCCGCCCGTACGCCGCGGCTGCCGGCCAGCAGCAGCCGGCAGGGCCCGACAAACTCGAAGTAGCGAAACTGGCCCGTCACCCATGACTGGAAGGCAAACAAGCGCCAATGGCGACGAATGGTCAGCCGGCCGCCGCCCAGGCCGATCGCCCCCACGAGAAAACTGGGGCGCAGCACGAGGGAGGCGTCGGCGGGCACCAGCACCACCGCCACTTCCGTGTTGGGATTATCCTGGCAGGAAAAGGTCGCCTGATAATTTGCCGCGTCGGACTGGTTGCTCATCTCGATCAGCTCGGTCAGGCCGGCGGCCAGGCAGGTCAGCGGCATCCGCCAGTCCAGCACGGACTTTGTCCGCTTGCTCAAGCCTTCGTCGGAGGACTGCAGGAACCGCTCCTTCACCCACAGGGTGTCGCCCGGCCCGAGGGGCAGGTCGACGGCGGCCCGGCTGGAGGTGATCACCGGCAGCGACACGACGGCCGGTCCCAGCACGATCGGTGACCGCCGGGAGACCAGCGGAGCAAAGGCGAAATAGCAAAAAACCCTGCCCAGGGGTGGTCCAAGAAAATAGAACCCGACAATCAGCAGCAGATGCAGCCCGTATTTGTCCCGGGCGGCCCGTGCATAATGCAGCACGCGCGATTTGCTTTCCTCCGTCACCTTGAGCTGAACCTGCATCCGGCCCAGCGCAATTTCCAGCCCGTCCCGCTCCCACTGCGTCCGCTTCAGTCCCTGCTCCAGTTCCAGGACGCGACGCAGCGCCGCATTTTCCATCTGCGCCAGACGGGTGAGCCGCTCCTCGTTCTCCCGGTATTGGGCCGAGTCCGTGGTGAGCCGGCTGAAGGGACCGGCGAGGGCATTGATCTCGCGCGTCACCTTCGCGGCCTGCGCCGCGCGGTCTTTTTGGGCGGCGATTTCAACCCGGGTCGCCGCCATGCGGGCGTCAACGTCAGCCAGGGCCGCCTGCAGCTTGGTTGTCTCCCCGGTCAGGGCCCGGACAATCTCCAGCCGGCGCACATCGAAATCCACCTGATCCCGCAGAAAAATCCACAGGCCCAGCCCCGTCAGGCCCAGCACGCCCAACAGCAGCGCAAATGTGAGCTTTTGCGCCAGCCACGATATAATTCGGCCAATTGATCCCATAAATCACGCGGACTGTAAGTCCGATTAGATTGTTTCATTGAGTTGAGGGAACCACCCGAAGCCAATTGCTAAACTCAACCCAATCAACCAACCTGAGGAAAACAAACCCCGGGGCTTCGGCCCTAATTCCCCATGGCTCTCACTCATACGATCTATAATTCGCCTGTCTTTCAGCAGGCCTGCAACCAATTCGACATTGCCGCGGACATCATCGGCATGGAAGCCGGCCTCCGCGAGCGCACCAAGCGCCCGCGGCGCTGCGTCATCGTTTCCATGCCGGTCCGCATGGACAGCGGCAAAGTGGAGATTTTCGAGGGTTACCGGGTGCAGCACAACCTGTCGACCGGCCCGGCCAAGGGTGGCATCCGGTTTCACCAGGACGTGACACTGGGCGAGGTCGCCGCCCTTGCGATGTGGATGAGCTGGAAGTGCTCGCTGGTCGGCCTGCCCTACGGCGGAGCCAAGGGCGGCGTGGTCGTCAACGCCCGGGATATGTCCCAGACTGAACTAGAGCGCCTCTCCCGCCGCTACATGCAGGAAATCCTGCCTTTCATCGGGCCCAACGTGGACATCCCGGCACCCGATGTCGGCACCAACGAGCAGGTGATGGCCTGGATGATGGACACCTACTCCAATCACGTCGGGCACTTCGACCCGGGCGTCATCACCGGCAAGCCCATCGCCATCGGCGGTTCGCTCGGCCGGCGGGAAGCCACCGGCGAGGGCGTGGCCTGGTTCGTCAAAGCTTATCTGCAGGACCTGGGCATTCCGCCCGAGAAAACCACCGTCATCATCCAGGGCTTCGGCAATGTCGGCAGTGAAGCGGCGCTGGCCCTTTATGACTGGGGTGCGGAGGTCATCGGCATTTCGGACTTTACCGGTGCCTACTACAATCCGAAGGGCATCAACCTCAAGGACGCGCTGGCCCACACGGCGGCAAACAAGTCTTTGCAGGGTTTTACCGGCGGGCAGGCCATGACCAACGATGAGATGCTGGAACAGCCCTGCACCGTGCTGATCCCGGCCGCATTGGAGCGCGTCATCACCGAGAAGAATGCCCGCAAGTTGAGATGCCGTATGCTGGCGGAAGGCGCCAACGGCCCGACCACCAACGAGGCGGACAAAATCATCACGGAGCGGGGCGATATCGAGCTGATCCCGGACGTGCTCTGCAATTCCGGCGGCGTGATCGTCTCCTACTTCGAATGGCTGCAAAACCTGCAGAACTATTATTGGACCAAGGGGGAGGTCTTCGACAAACTTTACCGGATGCTCGCCAAGGCCAAGGCCTCGGTCGACGAGACGCAGAAGAAGTACGGCTGCAGCCGCCGCACGGCCGCTTTGGTGCTGGGCATCTCCCGGGTTGCCGAGGCGAAGGCCAAGCGCGGCCTTTTCCCGTAATGCGGCCAAAGAGCGCATACCTCGGCAGGCCGCGGCCGGCTGCAGCTCCATGATGCGCCGGCCCGGTCTCTTGCTACTGGCGCTGGTCCCCCTGGGGGTGGCCGCCGTCGATTACGATCTGGTCATCCGGCATGGCCGGGTGATCGACGGCACCGGCCGACCCGCCTTTGCATCTGATGTGGCCGTCAAGGACGGACGGATCGCCCTTGTCGGGCAGGTTGAAGGCACCGGCCGCCAGGAAATCGAGGCCGCCGGACAAGTCGTGGCCCCGGGCTTCATTGACGTCCACACCCACTCCGAAGACATCGCTGAGTTGCCCGTGGCGGAGAACTTCCTCCGCATGGGGGTCACCACCATCATCACCGGGAACTGTGGCAGTTCCAAACTGGATGTGGCGGGCTTCTTTGCCGAGCTGGAACAGACCAAGGTGGCCGTCAATGTCGGTACGCTCATCGGCCACGGCACCGTTCGACTGGAAGTTCTCGGCAGCAGCATCGCCCGGCCACCGACGGCCGCCGAGCTTGAGCGCATGAGGGCTATCGTGGATCGCGGCATGCAGGACGGGGCGGTTGGCCTCAGCACGGGGTTGATCTATCTCCCCGGCGTATTTGCCAAGACCGACGAGATTGTCGAACTGGCCAAGGTAGTGGCGAAACACGGCGGCATCTACGCCAGCCACATGCGATATGAAAACTCGCGGATCATCGAAGCGCTGGCGGAAATCACGCAAGTTGCCCGCGAAGCGCATCTGCCGATTGAGGTATCGCACCTGAAGCTGGGCGGCCCATCAGCGTGGGGGCGGGCGGCCGAGGTACTCGCCTATCTGGACCGGGCCCGTGCCGAGGGGCTGAGTATCACCCACGACCAATACGTGTATACGGCCTCCAGCACCAGCCTGGGCTCACGCATCCCGGAGGAGGCCCTGGCAGGAGGCCTGGATAGTTTCCGCGCCCGACTGGCCGATCCGGCCGCCAAGGCCAAAATACGCTCGGCCATGAAAGCCGCGCTGGAACGCAGCCAGAATGCCGATTTCGAATTTGCGGTGATCGCCAACTTTGTCCCGGACCCGTCACTCAACGGCCTGTCCATCCCCGCCGTCGCCCGACGCCTGCGCGGGAGTGCAACGCTGGACGACCAGATTGAGACCATCTTGGACGTCGAAAGCCGGGGCGGCGCCGCCGCCATCTTCCACGGCATGGATGAAGCAGATCTGAAAAAATTCCTTGTCCACCCGCTCACCATGGTGGCCTCGGATTCTTCGCCCCGCAAATTTGGCGAAGCCGTGCCCCATCCTCGCGGTTATGGCAACAATGCCCGGGTGCTGGCTCGCTATGTTCGCGAAATGAAATTGCTCACGCTTGAGGAGGCCGTCCGGAAGATGACCTCCCTGCCGGCCCATACTTTTGGTCTCGCCGGGCGAGGCAGCCTCATCCCGGGCAACCGGGCCGACCTGGTCGTCTTCGATCCCGCCACGGTGAGCGATCAATCCGTCTATGCCGATCCGCATCATTACGCCATCGGGTTCAGCAACGTCGTGGTGAATGGCGTGCCGGTGATCCGTCAGGGGGAACTCACGGGCGAGCGTCCCGGCGCGGTTGTCCGCCGAGGCAAGTAACCGCCCCCCGGGCCGGCGCCTTTACAGCACCAGGAACGAAAAGGCCACCAGCAGCGTCGGCAGCAGCGCGCCGAGCAGCAGACCCAAGGGGGAAACACCATCCGGAAAATAGCGGGCGAGAATGGACTGGCCGGCCGGATTGGGGGCATTGGCGATCACGGTCAGGCCACCCCCGGTCACCGCGCCCGCCACGACGGCAAACTTCAGCGATTCCGTGAAATCAGGCACCAGGGTGGCCAGGTAGGTGATCAGGGCATTGTCATTGAAGGCGGTCAAAATGGTCGCGCCCGCAAAGAGGGACTTTTCCCCCAGGCTGCCGAGCACCGGTGCGATCCACCAGCCCTGCAAGCCGCCATGGATGACGAGGCCGGCCAGAAAGAACCCGACCAGCAGCGGGCTGCGCAATTCCAGCCGGCTTTGGTGGTGGGCGGTGGCCTGGGCAAAGGCCATGAAGAACAGGAAGCCCCCGATGAACAGGGGCGGATGATGCGCCATCCAGACGGTGAACCCCAGGAACAGCAGGTGCACGAGTGTGACCCAGGCGGGCACAGGCTGTTCCACCGTGGCACTTGAAGTGGGGGCTGACTTCAGCGCCAGCAGTTCGCGGCGGAAAATCAGGAAATAGGCGGCATTGGCCATCACGATGCCGGTCAGGGCGTGCCCGCCAAAGTGGGTGAACATGTACGTCATGTCCCACCCCCACGCGGCGGCCACCATCAGGACCGGGGGGGCCGCAAAATGGGTCAGGGTCCCGCCAATGGAAATGTTGACGAAGAGCAGGCCGAGCGTCGCGTATTTCAGCCGGGTACTCGGCTGCAGCGCATAAAACTGCTTCGCCAGCAACAAGGCGGCAATGGTCATGGCCGCGGGCTCGGTGATGAACGAACCCAGCAGCGGGGCGACCGTCAATATGGCCAGCCACCAGGCCACGGGGCGGCCGCCACCCAGTGCCGCCACCAGGCGCAGGCACTGCTCCGCGAGCCGCACCACGGGGCGGGTCGATGCCAGCGCCATGACGACCACCACAAAGATTGCCTCCGTGTAATTCACTTTTTCTCCGAGGTAGTGGATGGCCGTTGCCGAACCTTTGAAACCGGCGATGGCCACCCCCAGGCAGAGGGCCCAGATGCCAAACACGGCTTCGACTTCGCCGAGGAAATGCAACATCTGGCCGAGAAAGCTGACCTCAATGGATTGTCCTTCCTCATCCCGATCCGCGGCCGGTTTGACCTTCAGTCGCGCGCGGTGTCGTTGCTCGACCACATGGGAGAGGTGCTGCAGATTGGGGGCCAGAAAGGTGTGCAGCACCGCGAGCAAAAAAATGCCCGTCGCCACCAGGTTGAATGGCTCGGCGGCGGCCCGGGCCTGCAGCACCGCCCAGACGCCGGCCCCGGCCGGGTCCGCATACGCCGACAAGTCCCGGGGAAAATCAGCCGCGGGTGGAAGGTTCGCCGCGTAACCTGTAGTGCTCGCCAAGGCGGACCAGGCCATGAATCGAGGGAAGAATTTCATCGGAGCAAGGCCGGCAGTTGATCAAGGCTGGTGATAAATTCATGGGCCTCGGCCCGGACCCTGGCCCGGGTCGTGTAGCGACCGAAGCCGACGAAGAGGTCCACCGCCGGTTTGGTTTCCAGATCGCTGACCCCGTCGCCGACCATGACGAGGCGACTGGGCGACAATTCGCGCCGGAGTCGGGTGATGCACTCGGGCTTGCCGCCGGAGCGGGTCGTCGGAAATGTTTCGTCAAATCCGGCGTAATTCCCCTGAGAATCAAAGAAGATATCCACCGCTTCAACCCGGGCAATGCCCAGATGGACCGCCAGCGGGGCGATCACCGGTCGGAATCCACCACTCAGGATCATGGGCGTCCAGCCTGCGGTCCGGCAGGCGTTGATCGTCGCCTTGGCCGTGGGTTCAACCTGTTCCACATAAAGCTGGCCGACCCGGTCCACTTCCGCGCGGTGGGGCCGGATCAGGGCCAACCGCCGGCCAAACACCTCCTCCACGGGAATCTTGCCCTCCATTGCCGCCATCGTTTGGGCCTCAACCTGCGCAAAGACCTCGGGCCCGCGCAACCGGGCGAGTTCGTCGATTCCCTCGATCGCACTGAGGGTCGAATCGCAGTCGAAAAGAATGATCCGGGGTGACGCCACGCGACACAGGCAATACACGAAATCGCCCGCTGCCTATACTTTTTTGCGCGCGGGGCCGGCGGGTGGACAGCAAAAAGCCCTCCGCCGTGGGAGGGCCTCGTCGGTCAAGCTGGTCGGGGTCTTATTTGACCTTGGTGGCGCGCTTGAACTTGTTGGTGAACTTCTCGACGCGACCCGCCGTGTCGACCATGCGCTTCTCCCCGGTGTAAGCCGGATGGGAGTCCATGGTGACATCACGCACGATCACGAAATAGTCCTGACCGTCGATCTTCTCGGTACGGGCGGACTTCATCGTGGACTTGGTGAGGAATTTCTTGCCGGTTCCGATGTCGAGGAAGCAGACGTTGTTGAGAGCAGGATGGCCTTCGGGCTTCACGGTAAAAAGTGGGTTGAATCAGCCTTGGCGCGCCTTGTAGCGCGGCTCGACTTTGTTGATGACGTAGATGCGACCCTTGCGGCGAACTACCTGGCAGGCCGGGTGACGCACCTTGGCGGATTTGATGGAGGAGACAACTTTCATAAAAGTTAGAAAAGAAGATGGTCGCCGTACCCCCTGTCAAAGCAAAAGATTTACCGCCGGGCAACATTAGGTGGACCGGGGCCCGGCAGTAGCCTAAATCGCTGGCCCGGCTAGTTTACCGATGGATCGTCGGGTTCGCCGGCCAGGAACTTCAAATCGGGGTCCAATTCACCCAGCAGGTTGCGCCACAGGGCCACGCCGTCGGCCTGTTCCAGCTGCCCCCCCTCGACGGGCGAAACAAACCAGGTGTCACGCTTCATTTCGCTTTCCAACTGGCCCTTGCTCCAGCCGGCATACCCGAGAAAGGCACGCACCGTAAGGCCCGGGGTGCCGATGAGTTCGGCGGCCTTCTCCGGTTCGATGCCGAAATGCAGCTGAAAGGCGTTCTCCTGCTTCAACCATTGCCAGGAAACGATGATCAACTGCTCCGGTTCGACCGGCCCGCCGGCATAGAGCGGCACGCCGGCCAGGGGGCCCAGCGCAAAGGACGAATTGATTTCCGCCAGCTGCTTGCCCAGCGGACGGTTGAGCACCACACCCATGGCCCCTTCGGGCGCGTGGGCGGACAGCAAAATGACGGTGCGCTTGAAATGCGGGTCGCGCATCACCGGATGCGCCAGCAACAGCTGACCCGCCAGACTTGTCGGCTTGCGCGAGGTGCGGCGTTCTTTCATGAGGCGGGCATCAGCCGGAGGAGGAAAATACGCCGCCGGGGCGGCGAGGGTCAGAGCTGGGTGACTTTCACGCCGGCATCCTGCAGGATCGGGGCGACCAGCGGGTCGTTGTGATAATCCTCGTGATAACGGATCTCGGCAATCCCCGCCGCCGCCAGAATTTTCGCGCAATTGATGCAGGGGAAATGGGTCACGAAGGCCACGCAGCCCTCGACGCTGGAACCGCGGCGCGCGGCATCGGCGATGGCGTTTTGCTCGGCATGCACGGTCGCCTGCTCATGCCCGTCGCGCAGGCGGGACGCGTGCGGCGTGCCGGGCAGATAGCCGTTGTACCCCGCGGCCACCAGCCGGTTGCGCCGCTCGCCGCTGGTGACAATCACACAGCCGACGTTCAGCCGCTCGCAGTTGGAGCGCGACGCGATCAGCTTTGCCATCGCCATAAAATACTCGTCCCAGCTCGGGCGGTGCGGGAAGGCGGCTATCGCCTGGGAAATCAGAACAACCGGGGATGCTTTGCGGGCGGCCATATCCACCACGGTGGGAATCACCGCGTGGCTGGCAAGGGGGAACATGGCCGGCCCGGCCGGCCCTCACCCCCGGCTTGCACGGTCCTGCCCCGCCCCTCAACCTGCCGCATGGCCTCGCTCCAGCAACTCGTCGATTATTGTGACAAACGCACCCGCCGCCTGGCGTTCAAGGATTTTCCGGGCGCCTGCAATGGCCTGCAGGTCGCCAATGACGGGCGCGTGACAAAAATCGGCGCCGCCGTGGATGCCGGTCAGGTCCCGTTTGAGCAGGCCGTCGAGAGCGGCGTTGATTTTCTGATCGTTCACCATGGCCTGTTCTGGGGCGGGGTCCAGCCGTTGACCGGCCCGGCCTACGGACGCTACGCCGCCCTGATTCGGGGCAACTGCGCCGTGTACTCGAGCCACCTTCCCCTCGATGCCCATGAGGAGATCGGCAACAACGTCCTGCTGGCCCGCCAGCTCGGCCTGAAGCCCCGCCGGCCCTTTCTCTTCCATGAAAACGAGCCGATCGGCTGGATCGCGCCCAACAAGCTCAAGCGGAGCCAGCTGTGCGCCCGCCTGGAGGAACTTTATCCACGGGTTGTCACCGTGGATTGCGGTTCCGCCACGCCGCGGCAAATTGGCTTCTGCAGCGGCAGCGGCAACAGCGCGGTTCCGCAGCTCCTGGCGGCCGGCGTGGATACGCTCATCACCGGCGAACTGCGCGAAGAGTGGTTCAACTACGCCCAGGAGCACCACCTCAACCTGATCTGCTGCGGCCACTACGCGACCGAGGTGCACGGGGTGAAGGCGCTGGCCGCGGAGCTCGCGAAGAAATTCCGGCTGCCCTGGGAATTCATCGAGACCGCCAACCCCCTTTGACCAGCCGGCCATGCCAAGAAATCCGAAAAGAGTCTTCCCCTTTCGCTGGTTTCGTGTGTTTCGTGGGGGCCGCGCCTGATGAAAAAAATCGCCATTCTCCACGGTCCCAATCTCGACCGGCTCGGCCAGCGCCAGCCCGGGATCTACGGCACCGCCACGCTCAAGGACCTGGAAAAATTGCTCCGCGCCGAGGCCAAAAAACTCGGCTTCACCCTGACATTCTTCCAATCGGCCCACGAAGGGGCCCTGATCGACAAGATCCATGCGCTCACCGACAGCGGGACGGAAGCCTTCATCGTGAATTTTGGCGCCTACTCGCACACTAGCATCGCCCTGCGCGACGCCCTGGCCAGCGCCGACCTGCCCGCCATCGAGGTCCATATCTCGGATATCAAGAAACGGGAGAAATTCCGCCGTCACTCGATGACGGCGGACGCCTGCATCGGCCTGATCTCGGGCAAGGGCTTCCCCGGTTATCTTGAGGCCCTTGGCGTGCTCGCCAAGCTGTAGGCCGGGCTTTGCGCTCGACATGCAGCTAGCCGGGGTTACCCCCCCGACCAGGACCACCTTAACTCATGGGCCAACATCTTCCCGACTTTTCCGAACCGTGCTGGTTTGTCTGCCACACCAAACCCCGGTGTGAGAAGAAATTCGCGGCGCTCATGGGGCGGGAGCAGTTTGCCCATTACCTACCCCTGCTCCAGAGCATCCGGCGCTACGGCACGCAGAAGAAGGTTTTCACCAAGCCTTTGTTTGCCGGTTATGTCTTCGTGCGACTGGAGCCGGAACGGAAAGACCGCATTTACCAGCAAGACTTGATCGTCCGGGCCCTGCCGGTGGCCAATGAAGCCTTGTTCCTGCGTCAACTGGAGGACGTGAAGACCATCTGCGCGTCCGGGCTCGAGGCTGCGCTGCACCCCCTGATGAAAAAGGGCACCCATGTGCGCGTGCAGGGCGGACCCCTGCATGGGCTCGAGGGATATGTTGATGATCCGGCGAACCCGCAGGGGATCGTGGTGTCGGTGGACGTGCTGCAACAGGGCCTCCTGGTCCGCTTGCCGTTCGAAAGCCTCCTTCTCCTCCCCTGATTCCTCATGTTTCGCCGCTTATTTCTTCCCGCCGGCCTCGCGTGGCTGGCCACCTTCGGTTGGGCCCAAGACCAACCCGTTGGCCCTGGCCGGACGCCGCAGGAGTCGATGCCCATCTATTCCCGCATCCGCGGCCTGTTCGACATTGAGCTGCCCCGCCTCGACCCGCCGGGCACGGTCAAGCTGATCCTTTATCCGCACATTGGCGATCTCATCCGCCGCGATTATATCCGCACCGACTTGGGCTTTCGCTGGGCACTGAATGACCATTTTGAGCTCAGCACGGCCGCCTCCACCTATCTGCCCCATGGGTTCAGTCCGGATTCGACCGGCTATGGGTTGGGCGAGATGAACTATGGGCTGAAATACATTGTCCATGATTGGCTGCAGCCCGGCAACGATGCCAGCATCAGCCTGGCGATCAAACAGCCCACCGGCCAGCCGCCCGCGGATCTGACGGATGGACACAACCACTACACGCCGAGTTTTGTCGTCCAGCACCGCTCCGGCCAATACCCGCACCTCAGCACTTTCGCGGGCACCACCCTGGATTTGGTTACGGCGAGTGGTGCAGCCGGGAATTTCCAGCTCAATCAGCCGCATGAGCATTCCCTCTCGGTTTTGGCCGGGGGAGTCTATGACATGGGCCAGCTCAAGTGGACGCTATCCGGGACCTATGCCACGACGGCCTTGATCGGCAAGAATCCGGAGCATTTTTTCTATCTCCAACCCGGCCTGGTTTGGTATGTGCCGAAAAAAATGGCCTTCCCCACCAAGACCCAGTGGGTCATCAGCCTGAGCGCCCCCATGAGTTGGGGACCGGACGGCTATCAGTTTAGTCTGACCTCGCGTTTGCGGGCGGAAATCACCTTTCGCCAAGTGATGGCCACGATGCGGGGCGCTAGCCTGCGATAGGCTGCGGCGGTCAACGACACGTCCAGCCCCACGCGAGCAGATGCAGGGTGAGGCAGGTGGCCAGGGCGGCGGCGACATCATCGACCACGATGCCCCACCCGGCCGGCCAATCCTGGAGTCGTCGTATCCCCAGCGGCTTGAGGATATCATAGAAGCGAAAGAGGGCAAATCCCGCCAGCCAGACAACCCAGAGCGGCCAGCCGGCGGCCGCGATCACCCGCCAGCCGAGAAAGCACAGCGGCATCACCGCAAATTCATCCAGGATCACCTCACCTGGATCCTTGCGGCCCAGGCGCACGGCCGCCTCGCCACAAAAAGCCACCGCGAGGTACAGTCCCACCGCCATCAACAGGAGCGAGCTGCCCAGCGGAAGAGGGTAAAAAAACACCAAGAAATACAGCATTCCCGCCAGCGCCCCCCAGGTGCCCGGGGCGGGCAATTTCATCCCGATGGGTCCGAGCGTGGCCACGCCCACGACCCAGCGGGTCGGCAGCGCCTGGGGCCAGCGGGGCGAAGGCAGCTTCATCCGCTTACTCCAGCACCACGTAGCCGTGGCGCCGGAAATAGGAAATGCCGGAGGTGATGGTCAGCACGGCGGCCAACAGGTACAGGCCCATGCCGATGTACTGGATGGACGCAATGATCCAGCGGTCACTGCTGGCAAACAGCGCGCCGTAGTCCTGCGCCATCATGCGGGCGCCCAGCAGCCATCCGATGGCGTTGAGCTGCACGAAGGTTTTCACTTTACCACCCTGGTCCGCCTCCACCACGAGACCTTTTTTCGCCGCCGCCATGCGCATGCCCGACACCATGAACTCGCGGCCCAGGATGCAGAGCAGCAGCAGCATGGCGTATTTTTCCAGACCCAGAAAGTAGTCGCCCACCACCAGCGCAATCATGAGGCCGATGACCATGACCTTGTCGACGACCGCATCCATGAAGCGCCCGAAGGACGACACCTCGCCGCGAGCGCGGGCGACCATGCCATCGAACCAATCCGTCAGTGCGGCGGCGATAAACAGCCAGAAGGTAATTGTCGCCGCCCAGCCGGCCGTCGTGTCCACCTGCATGAGCCAGACAATGGCGAACATGGCCGGTACGCGGGAAACGGTCATCCAGTTGGCCACGGTAAAACGCATGGCGGGCAGTCGAGACATCCGGCGTCCGGTTGGCAATCCCTTGATTGACCGATGGGACGATTTTGCGCCCAAGTGCAGGCTTAAAACTGACTCGCCATCCCCCTCGACTCTGCAATCCTGCCCCCGCTCCCGACCATGAAACAATGCATCTACCCCGGTACGTTTGACCCCTTCACCAATGGTCATTTGGATGTGCTGCAGCGCGCGGCCAAGCTTTTTAGCCATGTCCGGGTCGCCATCGCCATTGATTCCACCAAGGCCCCCCTCTTCTCTCCGGAACGAAGGGTCGAGCTCATTCAGGCCAACCTGCGGGGCCTGCCCAACGTCGATGTGGTGAGCTTCGAGGGCCTGCTCGTTAAATTTGCCCGCAAGCAAAAGGCCCACGCGATCATCCGGGGCCTGCGGGCCTTGTCCGATTTTGAGTTCGAGTTCAACATGGCCCTGATGAACCGGCATCTCGACCCGAAGGTGGAGACCATCTTCGTCATGCCCAACGAATCCTACAGCTACACCAGTTCCAGCCTGGTGAAGCAAATCGCCAAGCTGGGCGGGGACGTCTCGAAGTTTGTCCCGGCCAATGTCGCCCAAGCCCTGCGGGAAGTCTACACGGGCCAGTAGGGCCGCGCCCCCGGCCCGCCCTCACTTCACCCCGGCGGCGTGCAGGGTTTCGGCGTAGAACTTGGCCGCATCGGCCTTCAGTTTCGCCAGTTCGGCCGGCACCATGTACATCATGTGGCCACCTTCATAGAAGGTAAGGCTGATATTGTTGCGCACCGCTGGATCCAGGCCCATCTGGCGCACCGTGTAGTCGGTGGCAAAAAACGGGGTGGCCAGGTCGAAATAGCCGTTGGCAATCCAGACCTTCAGGCTGGTGTTGCGGCTCATGGCCCGGTGCAGGAGCTCCGATGTGTTCAGATACTCGTTCTGCACGTTGCTGTAATTCCACGGCCGCACGTCTCCGCTGAGGGCGTTATACGGCAGGTCGTTTTCATACCTGAGCTCACGCCGCACATAATCGTTGAAGCAGGCGGTGTAGGCCCCGTAGACCGCCTCGTAGCTCGGGTCAAAGTCCGGCTGCGCCGTGCCCGGGGCATAGCGGATGCCGGTCAGGCGCGAATCGTAGCGCCCCACCGAGCGGTTCTGCTCCGCGAGCAGTTCGCGGGTGAAGGTGAAGATATCAATGCGCAGGTTGCGCTGCGCGATCATGGCCTCCGGCAGGCCGATGAGGGTTGCCATTTCCTTCGCCAGCGCCGCCTTGTCCTTGGCCGGCAAGGCATCGCCCAGCATGAGGGCCGGGGCATATTTTTCCTGCACGAATTTTTCCGCCGCCTTGACCGTGGTGCGAAGATCGCCCGCGGCCAGCGCGCCGCCGAGTTTCCTGTGGTACCAGGCGCCGGCGGCATAGGTGGGCAAGAACAGCTGGTACGGCAGATCGTTGCCCTGGGTGAAACGGGCCGTCTGGAAATTCATGATCGAGGAAATCAGCGTGATGCCGTTCAGGTAGAGGCCGTAGCGGTCCTGCAGATAGTCGGAGAGGCCCGAGGCCCGGGTGGTCCCGTAGCTTTCCCCGACCAGAAACTTGGGTGAGCTCCAGCGCTGGTAGCGCGTCGTATAGAGGCGGATGAAATCTCCGACCGAGGCAATGTCCTCGGTGAAACCATGGAATTGCTTGGGATCCTCGTCCTTGGCCGCCCGGCTGTAGCCGGTGGAAACCGGGTCGATGAACACCAGATCCGTGGCGTCGAGCCAGGACAGTTCGTTGTCGATCATCTTGTACGGCGGCGGCAGCGACTCGCCCTTCTCGGTCATGGCGACCCGCTTTGGTCCGATGGCGCCCATATGCAGCCAGATCGACGCCGAGCCGGGCCCGCCATTGAAAGAATACGTCACGGGACGGGTCGCGGGATCAACCTTGTCGGTGTCGGTGCCGAGCTTGGTGTACGCGACAAAGAAGATGTTGGCCTTCGCCTTCTCGTTCTTGGCGTCCTTCATCAGCATGTAGCCGGTGGTGGCGCGATATTTGATGAGCTTGCCGCCGATCGTGGCCTCGTGCTCGGTGACGGCCAGCACGGGCTCTTTCTCCGGTGCAGCCGCGACTGTCTCCTTCTCCGCCCCTTTATCCTTCTTCTTCGGCTCCTCTTGCGCGGGCAGCAAGCCCGTCGCGGCAATGAAGGAGAACACCAGCCAGAACAAACGAACTATTTTCATAAACAGATGGGGTTGGGCGGAAAGATGACGGAGGGAACTGCGGGGTCTAATCCGTTGCAAATCTAATCCTGCCGGTGAAACTTGCGCCCTCTCCCCAGCGTATTACAGTGTCTATCTGCTCGTCGGTCCCTTTATTGTCCTCCCCTTCCCCCCGATCATGGCGTCATCTGGAAAATCATCCTTCCCCCTCCTGCTCAGCCTGGCCGCGCTCGCGCTGGCCGGTGGCTGCTACTACCTGTATCAGCGCGCCCGCGCGCCGGAACCGGCTCCGACGTTCAACACCGCCACCATCGCGCGCGGCACCATTCGCCAGGTGGTCACGGCCACCGGCCAGCTCGACCCGCTGCTGAATATTGACGTTGGCAGCCAGATCTCCGGGCTGGTTCAAAAACTCTACGTGGACTTCAACTCCGTCGTCACGAAAGGCCAGAAGCTGGCGGAAATCGACCCCTCCACCTACCAGCAGCGTCTGCGTCAGGCCGAGGCCAACCTCGCTTCCACGGAAGCCGGCAACCACCTCCAGCGCCTCAACACCGACCGGGCCCGGGAGCTGCGTGACAAACAACTCATTTCCCAGCAGGATTACGACCAGGCGCAAGCCCTGCTGCAGCAATCCGGCGCGCAGTTGCTGACCAGCAAGGCCACGGTGGAAAACGCCCGCGTCGACCTGGAACGCTGCACGATCAGCTCGCCCATCGACGGCATTGTGATCGCCAAGCAAACCGAGGAGGGCAAGACCGTCGCCGCCAGCCTGAATGCGCCGGTCCTGTTCACCATCGCCAATGACCTGGCGAAAATGCAGATCAGCGCCGCCGTGGCCGAGGCCGATATCGGCACCGTGGAGCAGAATCAGCCTGTCACTTTCACCGTCGACGCCTTCCCCAATCGTTCCTTCTCCGGCCAGGTGGTCCAAGTGCGCAACTCCCCGAAGACCTCCAGCAACGTCGTCACCTATGAGACGATCATCAATGTCGACAACAAGGACCTGAAACTGCGCCCAGGCATGACCGCCAATGTCTCCATCATCGTGGCCAGCCGGGAAAACATTGTGCGAGCCCCCAATGCCGCCTTGCGGATGCGCTTGCCCGATACCATCGCGGTCAAGGGCGGCGGCGGACCGGTCCCCGGCGCCACCGCGCCGACGGTAGTGGCGGCAACTCCGGCGGCGCATGCGGATGTCACCACCGGTTCGAGCGGTGGCGAGCGCCGCTCCCGGGATGGCGGTGGCGGCCGGCGGGGCGGCGGCTTCTTGCCCGAGGACGCCACCCCGGAGCAGCGCCAAAAAGCGCGCGAGATCATCGCCGAACTCGGCATCGACTTTCGCACCGCCCCACCCTCGGCCGAACAACGCGAGCAAATCCGCAAATTGCTCGTTGAGCGCGGGGTCATCGTGGAAAGCACCAGCGGCGCGCCCGTCGTGACGACCCGCACGGTCTACCGCCTGCCCGGCGGCAAGCCAGCCGCCACGCCGGAAGCCGTGACGGTCAAGGTCGGCATCACGGACGGCAGTTTTTCTGAAATCACCGACGGTCTGGCCGAGGGCGACGTGCTGATCACGGGCCTGAGCGTGAGTTCCCCCGGCAGTGCCCCGACGCAACCGGCGAGCAATCCTTTCGGTGGCGGTCGCCGGTTCTGATCCCGACATGGCTCACGTCGTCCAATTGGAGGAGATCCACAAGGTCTACGACTCCGGAGAGGTGCCGGTGCATGCCGTGCGGGGCGTTTCCCTCACCATCGCCGGCGGAGAGTTTGTCGCCATCATGGGAGCAAGCGGTTCCGGCAAATCCACCCTGATGAACCTGCTCGGCTGCCTCGACCGCCCCACCCGCGGACGTTATTTGCTGGGAGGAACGGATGTCTCCGGCCTGGATCGCAACCAGCTGGCCGATCTCCGCAATCAAAAGCTGGGCTTCGTCTTTCAGGGTTTCAATTTGCTTTCCCGCACCACGGCGCTCGAAAATGTGGAACTGCCGATGCTCTACGGCCAGCGGCATTACTCCTCGCGCGAGATTCGGGAGCACGCCCTCCGCAGTCTCGACATCGTCGGCCTATCAGCCCGGGCGGATCATTTCCCCAGCCAGCTGTCGGGGGGCCAGCAGCAGCGCGTCGCCATCGCCCGGGCCCTGATCAATGAGCCGCAGATCCTTCTCGCCGACGAGCCCACGGGCAACCTCGATTCGAAAACCTCGGTGGAGATCATGGGGGTATTCCAAAAGCTCAACGACCAGGGTATCACCATCGTCATGGTGACCCATGAACTCGACATTGCCCGCTATTGCCGGCGCAGCCTCATCATGCGCGACGGCCGGCTGGTCAGCGACACCCCCGTCCCCAACCGTCTCATCGCCACGGTCGAGATGCAGCGCATTCTGGCCGCCGAGACCGAGGCCAAGCTCATCTCCTGATACCACCCCGATGCGCTTCATGAATGTCATCAAGGTCGCCCTGCGGGCCCTGCGCCGCAGCGCCATGCGCTCGGTGCTCACCGCCCTCGGCATCATCATCGGGGTGGCGGCGGTGATTGCGATGGTGAGCATCGGCAACGGGGCCAAGTCCCAGGTGGAGTCCTCCATCGCCAGCCTCGGCCAGAATATCATCTCGGTTTTCCCCGGCAGTGCCAATTCCGGCGGCATGCGCGGCGGATGGGGCTCCGCCAGCAGCCTGACCGTCGACGAGGCCCTGACCATCCGCAATGAGATCAGTGGAGTGGCGGCCGTCAGCCCCGAGATGCGCGACCGTCAGCAAATATTGGCCAACGGTCTGAACTGGAATACCTCGATTTCCGGGGAGGATGTCAGCTACCTCGACATCCGCACCTGGAGTATCGCGGATGGAGCGATGTTCACCGAGGGTGACGTTCATGCGGCCGCCAAGGTCTGCGTGATTGGCCAGACCGTGGTGGCCAAGTTGTTTCCCGATACCGATCCCATTGGCCAGTCCCTCCGCATCCGCAACCTGCCTTTCAAGATTGTCGGGGTGCTCACCGCCAAGGGCTTCAACTACTTTGGCTCCGACCAGGACGATATCGTGATCGTCCCCTACACCAGCCACATCAAGCGCATTGCCCGCCGGCCCAACCTGAACTCCATCATCATCCAGGCCCAGACCCCGGAGCAGATGGCGCGCATCCAACAGGACGTCAGCGATCTTTTGCAGCAGCGGCGCAATGGCCGTGATCCGGACTTTACCGTGCGTAACCAGCAGGAACTCGCGGAAGCGGCCACGGCCACCACCAGGACGATGACCGTCCTGCTCGGCGCCATTGCCGGTGTTTCCCTCATTGTCGGCGGCATCGGCATCATGAATATCATGCTGGTCTCGGTCACGGAACGCACCCGCGAAATCGGCATTCGTCTCGCCGTGGGTGCGCACGGCCGGGATGTCCTGACCCAGTTCCTCATTGAGGCGATCATTCTCAGCTCCATGGGCGGAACGCTCGGCGTCCTGCTCGGCATTGGATCCTCCCAGCTGATTTCGCGCCTGAACGGCTGGCCCGTTCTTATCTCCACTTCCGCGATTGTCGGGGCCGTCGCCTTCAGCGCGGCCATTGGCGTATTCTTTGGCTTCTACCCGGCCCGCAAGGCCGCCCAGTTGGATCCGATCGAGGCCCTGCGCTACGAGTGACCAGTTGTCCGCGGCGTGCGACCTCAGGATCCGAGCAGGTGAGCCTCGTCAGGATCTGAGGCTCCCCTGATTCGTCCCATTCGCGGGAACGGCCGTTCCCGATGCCGAGTGATATAGGACACGGGAGCAGAGGGCTAATTTTTCAGTGAAATCCATATCTCCTTTTATTATTGATAGTTAAAAGCGGATGATCGGCTTTGGCACGGGGGCAGCAATAGGCGGGAAAATCATGAAAATCACCAAGCGTTCCCTTCAGCTGAGTCTCGCTGCTTTGGTTGCTGGGGCTCTGCTCTTCCCTCTTGCCAATACTGCGTTCATCGCCGCCTGGCCGGTCGAAATCATCCTCAGCACTGTTTTTTCACTCGGTCTGCTTGGCTTGGCCATGGCGGATTATTCCCGCCAGAGCAGGCTACTCATCAAGCCGGCCCCAGTTCTGCGGCCGGGGTTGGTCATCCCCTCGACGCAACTCCCCCATTCCGCCGATCTGGCTGCCAGCACCCCAGACCGGCTCGCCGCCTGAGATTCCTCCCAACCTGCGCCAGAATACTCCGCAATCGCGGCGCACCGGTTCCACTGACCAGCACGCGTTGCTGTCCCCTTGACACCGAACAACGGTCATTCGTCACTTCCTCCCATGTCAGCCCCCGCCACTGTGCCCCATCGTATTCTCGTCGCCGACGACCAGCCGGATGTTCTCGAAGCCCTGAGATTGCTCCTGAAGGCCGAGGGGTTTCAGATCGAAACAGCCAAGTCACCCGCCGCCGTCCTCAAGGCCGTCGAGGCGCGGGATTTCTCTCTCGCCATTATCGATCTCAACTATGCCCGTGACACCACCTCGGGGCAGGAAGGCCTGGACTTGCTGGCCAAGCTGCAGACCGCCGACGTCACCCTGCCGGTGGTTGTCATGACGGCCTGGGCCAGTGTCGAGATCGCCGTCGAAGCGATGCGCCGCGGGGCGAAGGACTTCATTACCAAGCCGTGGGACAACCCCCGCTTGCTCAGCATCGTCAAGACGCAAATCGAACTCGCCGGAGCTGTCCGGGCCTATCGGCGCCTGGAGCAGGAAAACCAGATCCTCCGGGGCAAAGGCGGCCCCAACCTGATCGCCCAGTCGGCGGCCATGCGGCCCGTGCTGGAGATAATTTCCCGCGTGGGTCCGTCCGACGCAAATGTACTGATCACCGGCGAGAACGGCACCGGCAAAGGCGTTGTCGCCCATGCGCTGCACGCGGTCTCGGTTCGCGCCGGCAAGGCGTTTATCTCCGTCAACATGGGCGGCCTGCCCGAGGGAGTTTTCGAAAGTGAACTCTTCGGCCATGTCCGGGGTGCCTTCACCGACGCCAAGGCCGATCGCGCCGGCCGGTTTGAATTGGCGGACGGCGGCACGCTTTTCATGGACGAGATCGGCAACATTCCCATGAGCCAGCAGGCAAAAATCCTGCGGACACTCGAGACGGGGGAGTTCGACCGCGTCGGCTCCTCGCGCACCTACCGCGCCAATGTCCGCCTGATCTCGGCCACCAATTCCGACCTTCCGACGGAAGTCGCCGCGGGCAAGTTTCGCCAGGATCTCCTCTTCCGGCTCAACACGATTCACATTCACCTGCCGCCCTTGCGGGACCGGCGCGAGGACATCGCGCTCCTGGCCCAGCATTTTCTCAAGCAGCACGTCGCGCGCTACCGCAAGCCGATCACCGGCTTTGACGAAAGCGCGCTGGAAGCCATGCGGGATTATTCCTGGCCGGGCAATGTGCGGGAACTCGACCACTCCGTCGAACGCGGCGTGCTGATGACCCAGGGCAAAGTGGTGCGGGCCCCCGATCTCGGGCTCAACGCCGGCCAGAGCGCGCCCCGCTTGGACGACATGAGCCTGGAGGAGGTGGAATCATTCCTGATCAAGAAGACCCTGGCCCGGTGCGACGGCAACGCCCGCAAGGCCGCCGAGGAACTTGGCCTGAGCCGCAGTGCCTTCTATCGCCGGCTGGAGAGATACAAGCTCTGAGCGTCCCCCCCTCAACCATCCCTCCTCGGGTTGAGATATCCGACCCATGCGGAGCGTGCTTTTACGTCGATTCACGGTTCACTTTCGTACTGTGTGTTCCGTGTTTTCCGTGGTTATGTTCCATGCTTGTGACTCAGTGAAATTCGTGGCGACAACTCCCCCTTCCCGGTTTGGCGGACAGCCAGCCACCCGCTGATGCCCGCCTCCAAACATCGGCCCCCCGCCCACGAACAGCGCATATTCTATTATGCCCTGCTCGCCGGCCTGCCAGCTTTGATCACCGCCGTCGTGCTGCTGTGGACCGAAGGTTACGTGCCTTCTCCCAAGGTCCAATGGACGCTGGTCCTCATCATGGTTCTGTCCTGGCTGGGTTTCGCGCTAGCGCTCCGCGAGCGCGTCATGCGACCCCTCCAGACCATGGCCAATCTCCTGACCGCGTTGCGGGAGGGGGATTTCTCCGTGCGCGCCCGGGGCGCCAACCGGGATGAGCCGCTGGGCGACGTGATGATGGAGATAAACATGCTCTCGGGCGTGCTGCAGGAGCAGCGCCTCGGCGCGCTGGAGGCCACCGCATTGCTCCGCACCGTTATGGAGGAAATCGACGTCGCGATCTTCGCCTTTGACAGCAGTGAAACCCTGCGACTCGTCAATCGTGCCGCGCAGGAGCTCATCGCCCAGCCGGCCGAACGCATCCTGGGCCGCCACGCCGACGAACTGGGTCTGGCTGATTGCCTCGGCGGCGAGTCCACCCGGGTGCTGGCCCGTACATTCCCCGGTGGCACGGGTCGCTGGGGCATGCGGCGGACCAATTTCCGCGAAGGCGGCCTCCCGCATAATCTCATTGTCATTGCCGATCTCAGCCAGCCCCTGCGGGAAGAAGAGCTCAAGGCCTGGCAGCGCCTCGTGCGGGTCATTGGCCACGAACTCAACAATTCGCTCGCCCCGATCAAATCCATCGCCGGCAGCCTGACGACGATGCTGCATCGGCCGCAACGACCCGCGGACTGGGAGAGCGACATGCTCGGTGGTCTCGAGATCATCGAGGCGCGCGCAGAGGGCCTGAATCGCTTCATGCAATCCTACGCCCGCCTGGCCAAGCTGCCTGCGCCCAACCGGCAAGCGTGTGACATCGGCCCCCTGCTGCGGCGGATCGTTTCCCTTGAGACCCGGACGGATGTGCAAATCGTCGCCGGGCCCGATATGAGCGTACGGCTCGATGCCGCGCAAATCGAGCAGGTGGTCATCAACCTCATGAAGAATGCCGTCGAAGCAGCACCGGAGGCCGGCCAACCCGGGACCCCCACCTGCTGCGTCAGGGTCGGTTGGCGTAAGCTGGCAGACTCGCTGGATATTTTCGTGGAGGACGATGGTCCGGGGATTGCGAATACCCAGAACCTCTTTGTCCCATTCTTTACGACAAAACCCAGCGGCTCTGGCATCGGCCTCGTGCTTTGCCGGCAGATCGCCGAAAATCACGGCGGCACGCTCACCTTGGAGAACCGCACCGACTCAACCGGTTGCATCGCGCGGCTACGTCTGCCAGTTTAGATAAACTAGCCCCCTCTGACAGGACCATCCCAATATCGGGACAGACACATCCCGGCTTCGCTCTACTAG
>JBAXWQ010000140.1:0-8572 GCA_037128315.1 Opitutia bacterium
GCGACGCGGACGCAGCCGATCGGCCCGTTCCACGGAATGTCGGAGATGGCGAGGGCGGCGCTGGCGCCGTTGACCATCGCGATGTCGGAGTCGTTGATCAAGTCGGCCGACATCAGCTGGCCGATGATCTGCACCTCATTGAGGAAGCCCTCGGGGAAGAGCGGGCGGCAAGGACGGTCGCAGAGGCGGGAGATCAGGATCTCGCGCTCGGAGGGGCGGCCTTCGCGCTTGAAATAGCCGCCGGGAAAACGGCCGGCCGCGGCGTATTTGTCGCGGTAGTCGCAGGTCAGCGGGAAGAAGTCCTGGCCGGGCCGCATGGTCTGGGCGACGCAGGCGGTGACGAAGACATTGGTCTCGCCGACATTGACGTTGACGGCGCCGCCCGCGAGCTGGGCGATGGAGCCGGTGGAGAACGTGAGCCCGAGGCCGGGCACGGTGACATTGTGTTTCTGATTCATAACGATTCGGTTTTTTGCACGCCAGCCGGCCGGATTGCCGGGCGTCGTGCGGGGTCGGACGGTCGAGTTCTTCGCACCCTCTGAATCAGCTCCGAGAAATTTCGAATTGCGGTCCCAACATTGGTTGGGGCGGCAAGCGGAAACATCCCGGCGGCTGCTTCGTATGAGGGGGCTAAAACGAAGGGCGGCCCGTCGGTGGGCCGCCCTTCGTGAAATCGGTTACTTGCGCAGGCTGAGTTTCTGCAGCAGGTCGTTGTACTTGGCCAGGTCCTCGCCCTTGACGTAATCAAGGAGCTTGCGACGGCGGCTGGCCATCTGGAGAAGACCACGACGACTGTGGAAATCCTTACGATGCGTGCGCAGATGCTCGGTCAAATGATTGATGCGAGCCGTGAGCAGCGCGATCTGGACGTCGCTCGAGCCGGTGTCCTTCTCGTGGGTTTTATATTGGGAGATAACTTCTGATTTAACGGGTTGTGACATGGTTTATGTGGTTGATGACGCGATCTTTTGGAAGCCTTGCGGCTTCGTGCCACCCGCTTTTGGAGGGCCGGCGGCACCGTTATCGCCCGGTTGCCCGGACTGACCGTGGTGGGGGCCTGCGACCAGCAGACCCTCACTAACGCAAGCGGCCATTAACTAAATCAGTCCCCCTTCCTGCAAGCGTATTTTTATCGAATTCCAAGTGGGACGGCCTGACTCAACCCGTGCGCAGCGCCAAACCCTTAATCCCATCACAGCCAGGCAGTTTATTGAGCTTTTCGAGGATGGATTGGCGGTGGAGGAAGAGTTCGTTGCGGACCACGGCGTGGGAAACGAGAACTACGAGCAGGCCTTTCTCGACGACGACGGGGTGGGAATAGGAGGCATTGGCGACGCCGACCAGCTCGGCCCATTTCTCGCGGATACTGTGTTCCAGCGAGTCATGGCTGATCCGGTATTTGACCAGCAAGTCGTCGATCAACGCGGTGAGATCGGTGGTCTTACGCCGCTTGGACCGCCCCGGGTCCTCTGGCAGTTGACGGAAATCGGCGATCAGGTTTTCCACCGCACGGCTGAATTCTTTGGGCTCGTCGGACATCAGGCAGGATCAACTACGGATAATACGGATGGGTGCGGCCAGCCTCAGCCATCTTCAGCTCGCGCCTTGCTGGCGGTCGTAGAGTGACCGGTAGAGGGCGTTGCCGGCGTGAAGCGCGGCGTGGGTGCCCTGCGCATCGATCCGGCCCTGGTTGAATACCAAGATCATCGAGGCGTCGCGGATGGTGCTGAAGCGGTGGGCGATGATCAGCACGGTCTTGCCGACAACGAGATGCCGGAGGGCGTCCTGCACTGCAGCCTCGCTGTCGGAGTCCAAGGCACTGGTGGCCTCGTCGAGGATAAGGATGGGGGCATTGCGCAGGAAGGCGCGGGCGATGGCGATGCGCTGCTTCTGGCCACCGGAGAGCAACGAGCCGCGTTCGCCGACCATGGTGTCATAGCCCTGCGGCAGCTTCACGATGAACTCGTGGGCGTGGGCGGCCTGGGCCGCCTGCATGATGGCGTCGTGCGATGCGCCGACCAGGCCGAGGGCGAGGTTGTTGTAGATGGTGTCGTTGAAGAGGACCGGTTCCTGCGAAACGAGGGCGATGTTGCGTCGCAGGTCGGCGACGGCCATGGCGCGCACATCAAGGCCGTCGATCGTGACGCTGCCCGACGCGACCTCGTAAAAGCGCGGGACCAGGTTGGCAAAAGTGCTCTTGCCCGCGCCACTGGGGCCGACCAAGGCACAGATGGTGCCGGCGGGGATGCTGACATTGACGTCCTTTAATGCCGGCGTCTGGCCGTAGGAGAAGGTGACCTGGCCAAATGCGATGTCGCCCCGCAGCCGGGTGACCTTGGCCGGCTGCGCTGGGTCCGCAATGCTCAGTGGCGCGTGGAGGACGTACTCGAGTCGCTCGAGCGACGCGGCGCCGCGGTTCATCTCGCTGTTGAGGTAGCCGATTTTCTTAATTGGCTCATAGCACAGATAGAGGGCGCTGATGATCGCCAGGAACGTCTCCAGCTTGACGCCGGCCGAGTAGGCAAAGATCAGGGTGGCGGCGATGCCGAAGGCCGAGAGGAGCTCGATGGTCGGGGTCAGGGCCTGCGCGTACTTGACGATCTTCATCTGCGCGATGACCAGCTGGCTGGTGGCGCGGCCAAAGCGCTCGGTTTCGCGCTCCTCCAGCCCGTAGGCCCGGACCTCGCGGGCGGCGGAGAGGTTCTCGTTCAGGTGCGCCGAGATGTCCCCTAGCTGATTTTGCACCTGCTGGGCCCGCTTGACGACCTTCTTGCCGACGTAATGGACGGGCAGCACCGTGAGCGGGACAACCGCCAGGCAGACCAGCACGGTCAGGGCCCCGTCGGTCGTGAAGGCCTGCCAGACCAGGAAGCCCAGCGCGCCGAGCAGGGCCATCGGTTGCTTGACGCCGTCATTGGCCATCAAGGTCAGGGTCGATTGCAGCTGGGCGCTGTCGGCGATGCCGCGGGAGAGCAGATCCCCGCTCGCTTCCTTCTGCAGGAAGGACAGGGGGAGGACCTGCAGTCGGCGGAAAAAATCCAGCCGCACGGCCTCGAGGATGCGCACGCCGGTGAGCTGCACATAGTAGCTGTTGAGAAATCCGCTGACGGCCCGCAGCAGGAAGAGTAACGGCACCGTGGCGGCGATCAGGGCGACATCGCGCAGTGGCATGGGCGTGCCCCCGGTCCGGTCGAAGATGACCGGAAAGACGTATTTGATCAGGGTCGGCAGGCCCAGCCCGTTGGTTGCACCAAACAGCAGTCCGTAGAACACGGCGGCGCCGAGTGTGCTCCGGTTGGACTTCAGGTAGCGAAAGTAGGGTTGGAAGCGGCGGAGCATGGGCGCGGGCACTGGTTAATCCTTCGCCGCCCGGACGTCCAGCGCATCCCGGAGACCGTCGCCGACGAAATTCAGCGAGAAGAGAGTCAGGGAGAAGATGGTGCCGGGGAAGATGAGCAGCCAGGGGAACTCCTCCATTTTCTCGGCGCCGTCCTTGATCAAGGTGCCCCATGAGCTCATGGGCGGCTGGACGCCGAGTCCGAGGAAGCTGAGGAAGGCCTCGAGGAGCATGACCGCGGGTATGGTCAGCGTGGTGTAGACGATGATCGGGCCCAGCGCGTTGGGCAGCAGATGGCTGAAGATGATCCGCGTGTTGCTCAAGCCGAGGGAGCGGGCCGCCTCAATGAATTCCATTTTCTTCAGGGTCATGATCTGGCCGCGGACAATGCGCGCCATGGTCAGCCATTCCACCGCCCCGATGGCGACGAACAGCAGAATGATGTTCCGCCCGAAGAAGACCATCAGCAGGATCACGAAGATCGTGAAGGGCAGGGCATAGATGATGTCGACCAGGCGCATCATCAGGGCGTCGATCTTGCCGCCGATGTAGCCGGCGATGGCGCCATAGATGACCCCAATCGTGAGGGCCACGAAGGTAGCGGAAAGACCGACCCCGAGGGAAATGCGGCCACCATAGAGCAGGCGGACAAAGAGATCGCGGCCTAGGGTGTCGGTGCCGAACCAGTGCTCCGCATCGGGGGCCGTAGCCCCGAGATCGAGGTTTTGTTCCTGGTAGGAGATCCGCATGAACCACGGACCGGCCACGCACAGCAGGGAGAGGACGATGAGCACCGCGCCGCCTGTCACCGCGAGCCGGTTTTTTTTCAACCGATGCCAGGCATCCTGCCACAGCGACGAACCCGCCTCAACCTGGGCCGGGGCTGCTATCGGGGATGTTTTCGTGGTGGAAGGCATGGTGGGGCTGCGCATCACTCGAATTTCAACTTGGGGTTCAACCACACCTGCGCCACATCCGCCGCCAGGTTCAGCAGGACGATCAGGCTGGCGTAGAGAATCACGGTGCCCAGCACCAAGGTGTAGTCGCGGTTGAAGGCGCTGTTGACGAATTCCCGCCCGAGGCCCGGAATTTGAAAGATCGTCTCGATCACGAAGGAGCCGGTCAAAATGCCGGCGATGGCCGGCCCAAGGAAGGATACAACGGGCAGCAGGCCGCCCCGCAAGGCATGCCGCAGCACGATGCGCGACTCGGACGCACCCTTCGCCCGGGCGGTGCGGATGTAATCCTGGTTCAGCACCTCGAGCATGCCCCCGCGGGTGAGGCGCATGATGTAGGCCGCGTAGACGAAACCCAGCGTCAGGGCCGGGAGCACCCGGTCTGAGGGACCATACCAGCCCGATGCATTGACCCAGCCGAGATGGATGGCGAAAAAAAGCACGAGCAACGGCCCCAGCACAAAGGTGGGCACGCTGATGCCGAGCATGCCGACGGTACTGGCAATGTAATCCAGCCAGCTATTGCGCCGCACTGCCGCCAGCACGCCCAGGGGCAGTCCGACCAGCAGGGCGACGAGCAGGGCGAGCGATCCCAGTTCCAGCGACACTGGAAGCTTGTCGGCGATGATTTCGTTGACGGTGCGGTTGGAGTACTTGAAGGACGGCCCGAGATCGCCATGGGCAATCTTTCCGAGATAGCTCAGGTACTGCCGCCAGAGGGGCTGATCGAGGCCGTAGTGGGCCTCCAGATTCTTCAGAATTTCCGGGGGAATGGCTTTTTCCGCCGTGAACGGACCGCCCGGCACAAAGCGGACCATGAAAAAGGTCGCCGTGATAATGACGAACAGGACCGGGATGACCTGCAGCAGGCGGCGGACGATGAAGCGAAGCATGGCGAGGGTCGGAATCCGCCTTCATCCCGCGAGGGCGGGACTACGGCGAGGCCAGCAGCTGAATGGATGCCAATCGCCTTGGCAAGACACGAGCCGCCCTCACGGGTGCTTGAGCCACATCCGCTGGTAGGGGTGGTAATTCAGGAGATTGGGATAGTAGCCCTGCACCGCCGGGCTCACGAGATGCGGCGAGGAATCATGGAACAGCGGGATGATGGGCAATTCGCGCAGGAAGATGGCTTCCAATTCGTGGTAGATGGCCTGGCGCTTGGTGCGATCGCGCTCGTTGAGCGAGTCGTGCACGAGCCGGTCATAGGTGGGATCAGCCCATCCTGAATTATTCTGGCCGCCGTCGCTGACATAGACACTCAGGAAGGCATGGGCGTCCAGGTAGTCGCCCACCCAGCCGGCCCGGGCGAGTTGATAGAGTTTGCGCCCGAGTTCCTCATAATAGACGCGGCCCTCCTTGTTCACGACGTTGAGGTGGATGCCGAGGTTCTGCTGCCACATCTGCTGCAGCACCTCGGCGATTTGCTGGTGCCGGCCATTGGTGGGGAAGGTAATGTCGACCGCGGGGAAATTCTTGCCGTCCGGATAACCGGCCGCGGCCAGCAACCGCCGCGCCTCGGCGGGATCGAAGTGCAGCTGATCCGGGCCTTCATAGGTATAGCCGTCGACTCCGGGCGGGACGTAGGCCCGGGCGGAGCGCAATCCCCGGTAGGGTTCGCTGGCGATCAGCCGGTCCCGGTCGAGGGCGAGCGAGAACGCCTGCCTAACCCGCACGTCATTGAATGGCGCCCGCTTCGTGTCGAAGCCGTAGAAATAGGTCATGAAAAACGGCGCCGCCTTCAACAATTGAGGCTCGTTGTCATGATAGCTCTTCAGCTTGGGGCCAGGCACGTATTCGGTGAGATGCAGCTGGCCGGAGCGAAAGGCCCGCTCCTCGGTGTCGATGTTTTCGATGAGATGAAAGTGAATCTCGCTCAGCCGGACATTGGCCGCATCCCAGTAGCGGTCGTTCCGGCGCACGGTGATTTCCTGGCCCGGGCGCCAGTCCGTCAGCGCGAACGGACCGTTGGTGACGATGCGGTCGGGCTTGGTCCAGCCTGTGTACGCCTGGTCGAAACGGCCGTATTTTTCCACCGTCGCACGGTGCACGGGCATCCAGGCAAAGCTGCCGAGCAGAAACAGCAGATAGGGGGCCGGCTGGTGCAGTTCGATGCGCAGCGTGTGTTCATCGAGGGCGCGGATACCGACCGTCGCGAAGTCCTTCGTCTTGCCGGTCGCGAAATCCTGCGCTCCCCGCACGACGAAATAATAGAAAGTATAGGCGGAGCCCAGCGCCGGAGTGAGGGTGCGCTGCGCGCTGAAGGCGAAATCCGGTGCCGTGACCGGGTCGCCGTTGGACCAGCGGGCGTTGGCCCGCAGGTGGAAGGTGTAGGTCAGGCCGTCGTCGGAGATATCCCAGCTTTCAGCTACGCCGGGGACTGGATGCAAATCCTGCGGGTCGTAGCCGGTCAGTCCCTCATAGAGGGCCATCAGCACCTGGTAGTGCGCATTCGTCTGCATCAGCGGCGGGTCGAGATCCTGCGGCTCGGCACCGATGTTCTGGTGCAGCACTTGCGTGCGGTTGCCGAGTTCGACCGGGGTTTCGCGGGGGCGGCAGCCCGCGGCGGACAGCAGGCAGCACAGAGAGACGAGAAGGCAGAGCTTCGTTCGCGGCGTGGGCACGGTGGGACTGAAGCGCCCGCCGTGCCGGCTGGCAAAAGAAAAGCTGGCGCGGGACTTCCGCGTCGACCGACTACTTCTTCAGCATCGCATCCCGCCGGGCCTTGAACTCGTTGCCGGGTTTCCACTCGGGCCACTTCGCGTCATTGGCCACACGCAGGCCTACCTGCAGCAGGAACTCCGTGTCCTGGGCCGCGCCCTCAAACGTCCAGCCGGGCTTTATCTCATCCGTCACCTTGTGGTAGTCGTTGGCGATGTAGTCCTGTTGGAGCTTCTCGCCGAAATCCGGCGGCTGGCCGATGAACTGGCTGCCCGATTTTGGATAGTAGGACGGGACGCCGACCTTCGCGAATTCGAAATGGTCGCTGCGGTAGTAAGAGCCGCGCTCGGGATGCAGCTCGGGCAGCATGGTGCGGCCTTGCGCTTTGGCGACCTCGAGGCCGACATCGTCGAGTGTTGATGCGCCGAAGCCGATGGTGCGCATGTCGCTGGTGGGGCCGAACTGATTGGCTCCGTCCATGTTGATGTTGGCGACGGTCTGCGTCAGCGGGTAGAGGGGATCCTGCGCGTAATAATGCGACCCGAGCAGGCCCTTCTCCTCGGCGGTGACCGAGAGAAAGAGTATGCTGCGCTTGGGGCGCTGGTCCGCCGGCAGGGCGGCAAAGGCCTGGGCGAGTTCCAGCAGCACGGCGACCCCGGCGGCGTTGTCTGCCGCCCCGTTGAAGATCTGGTCACCTTTCAGGCGATCATCGCGGCCGAGGTGGTCCCAGTGTGCGGTGTAGATCAGGTACTCGTTCCGCAGCTTGGGGTCCGCGCCGGGCAGGAGGGCGGCGACATTCTTTGAGGCCACATTGCGCAGGGTGTTCGTGATGGTGAAAGACGCCTTGGCGCCGAGGCTGACCGGGTGGAAGTCGCGGGTGGCGGCCGCCGCCTTGAGGGTGGTGAAGTCCTTGCCGCTGGTGGTGAAGAGTTTCTTGGCAGCATCAAGGGTGAGCCAGCCTTCCATGGCGACATGGCCGGAGTTTTTGTCGGGGGCGCTGATCTCGAAATTTTCCCGGCTGCGGCTGCCGACGACGACAGCGAAGGGATAGGCGGCGGGGCCCGTTTCATGGACGATGAGGCAGGCGACGGCACCCTTTGCGGCGGCGATCTCGTATTTGTAGGTCCAGCGGCCGTAGTAGGTCATGGCCTTGCCCCCAAACATTTTCGGATCGAGCTGGCCGGTCGCAGGGTCCGTGACCGGCGGATCGTTGATCAGCATGACGACCGTCTTGCCGCGCACGTCCACCCCCTTGTAGTCATCCCAGCCAAACTCCGGTGCGACCACGCCGTAGCCGACGAACACCACCTCGGAGTCCTTCGCCGAGACGCTCGGCACCAGGCGGCTGGAGGGCCCGACGAACTCGTTGATGTTTTCCATGGCCAGCGTGCGGCCGTCGAGGGTGAAGGTGAGCGTGGGGTCGGATGTAATTCCGACCAAGGGAGTGTTCTGGATGTACGTGCCATCCGGATTTCCAGGCTGAAGCCCGATCTTTTTGAATTCACTGACGAGGTAGGCGACGGTCTTCTCCTCGCCGGTGGATCCGGGGGCCCGGCCCTCGAATTCGTCGGAGGCGAGCAGTTTGGTCCGGGCCAGAATACGAGCGGCAGCGGGGATC
>JBAXWQ010000141.1:0-8541 GCA_037128315.1 Opitutia bacterium
GGTGGCCCCGACGACTTGGCACCAAGCATAGAGCACTGCGGGTCCGTAGCAAAAACTGAAGAAAGCCGGATGATTGACACGGAAAATGAAGAAGCCGCAGAAGATGGACGCGAAGCCCACAATCAACGCCGCCGGCAGATGGCGGGTGGAGTGGAGGACAATGAGTCCGAGGGTCAGCCCAAGGAGCCATTTGGCGGCGAGAAACTTCAGATCCCACGCCCAGGCGGCCCCGCCGGCCAAAATCACCCCGAAGTGGAGCGGATCACCGAACATCGTCTGGCCCTGTCCGAGGAGGATGTTGCCGCCGGAGTTGTAGCGATTCCACAGGGGCAATTCATGGTCGTGCAGCAGGGCCCGGGACTGCACCCGGGAGACCGGGGCATGCGACCACATGATCGCGCCGATGTCGGCGCCCCGGGTATCGGTGACCTCCGCCATCTTCACCTTGGGCAACGTGGGGGAACCGTCGTAGAGCAAGGTGGCTCCATAGTTGGGTGACACGTAGCTCGCCCCGAAAAAAACCACCGGGTACGAGCTGATGACAGTGGCGACCAGGGCCGTCATGGCCACGGCGGATCGCGGGTGGTCGCGGCACCAGGACACCAACCGGACGAGCCTCGGTTGAAGCCAAGTGCGGGGCCTCTGACCAAAGTAGTGCCAGAGGATCAGCAGTCCGACCAGCACCGCAAAGACCGGCAAGGCCCGGATAAAAAAGGGGCGGAGCAAGTCGGACGACGAGACCTGCAAGGGGAGATTCGAAGTGCCCAGATCCAACAGCAGGAAGGTGTCGTTGGCTCCGGGGGTCGATTCAATGGTCAGCGTGTCGGCTGCAATGCTGGTGCGGGCAACCTGATTGGCGGCGGTGAAGTCCGCGGGGGAGAACTCGTGCAACACGCTGCCGTCGGGCCGGCGGATCAGCGCCTGGCTGACAGTCACAAGGGCCTCGGTGTCGATCGGATCGAAGCGGATACCCCGAATGGAGTCCGCGACGATCGGGAAGTTCAGCAGCAATGGCGGCTGGTTGGCCTCCACCCGGGACCGGGAAGATTCCGCTTCGTTGAAGCTTCGCCCGGTATTGTAGAACATCTGCACCGTGCCGGCCGCCGTGGACGTGAGCCTCGCCTCGAACCGGTAGAATCCCTGCGGCGGGGCCTTGCCAAAATGCGGGATCAGGGTGTTGCCGACCACGAGGCTGAGCAAGGCAGCACCGAGCAAAGCCGAGAGGATACTGCGCAACTTCATCGTGCCAGATTCGGGAAAAGAGGGCCGGGGTCGCAAGGCTTATCCTCGGCGGGGCAGCAGCCATTCGAGACCCCAGAGCAGAAGCGCCAGCACGGCGGCGACCGGCCAGAGGTAGCGCCCGCATTTGACCGTTTGCGAGGCCCAGTAGGAAAGCGGAGCCATTTCCACCGGCTCACTGAAAGCGAACCAGCGGCTGGTGTCTTCCAACCGGCCCCGAATTTCTATGCGGCCGCCGGACACGAAGACATTGGCCGTTTGCCATTTCGCCGGGCGTCTGGCCCCCGGGGGCGGCACTTGGGCCAGGACAAAACCCAGCGTGGGGTCACGCACCAGCAGGTTCGTGCCGGGGTCGCCGAAATCTCCGGCCACCCGGAAACGCAGGTAGGCGGAGCGCGGGACGCTGACGGCCAGGCTGATCCACTCACCGGTCGTGCCAGCTCCATGACTCCCCCAGGTTCGGGCGCAGGCCAGCGCCGGAAACGTCGGAGCTAGGCCCAGGGACCCGGTGGCGGGACCTGGGTGCGTATTATCCGGGTCGTCGGGCTGGGGCGGGCGCGGCAGGGTGTCGTTCAGGCGGAAGGGACCGGGGTGAACGGAATCCAGCCGAAGCGGGCGACGGACACTCACGGGCATGATGGCCTGCAGGGCCGGCAGATTGATGCGCTCGAGGAACGAGCCGGTGCCGGGATAGGGGATGTCTGGTCCCTGCAGAAAGGCCACATCATGGGTCGCGAGATAGTTCCGGACATTGCTTTCACACGCGTCTGAGTAACGGCGGTCATCGGGCAGCACATCCGCGTAGATGGACTGGCTTTGCACGTTGAGTCCGATGCCCAGGACCGCCAGCCAGACTACGCCGAACGCGGCGGTGAGATACCGGGAAAGCGGCCGGGCGGCGAGGCTGCCGAGCCAGGCCAGGGCAAGGGCATTGGCCAGCAGGCCGAGCACGAGGGTATCCACGTATCGGGAAGCAGGCCATCCTGCCCCGACCCCGCGGGCATAGGCCGATGCAAAAATTTGCAACCCGGCCCAGCCACCCAGACCAAGGAGGAAGAGAGGGAAATTCTCTTTCGCCGGAGACCGCCGGTGCCGGATGACAACGATCAACAGCGCGACCAGCGGGGCCCAGAGCACCAAGGCCGACCAGGCATGATCCGGCGAAGGCCATTGGAGGCTGTGGAGGACATAGAGGATAAACTCACTGGCGGAATGGGCCTTGAGGACCTCGTGTCCACTGACGGTCACGCGACTCAGCCAACCTAATGCGACGGTCCCGATGCAGAACACAACGGTCGGGAGCGGCAGGAGCGGGCGCTGCCGGAGCAGCCAGCCCTGCAGCAGTGCGACCGGTAGCACAATCGCGGCAGCCAACAGACCCGAGCCCATGCTGAACAACGCCAGGAAGGCGCAGACGGCTCCGGCCCACCAACGCCGCGACCAGGGCGGGGCGAAAGGGAGCAGCCAGAGCGTGCCGAGGGTGAGCCCGATCAGGAAATATTGCTGGGAATGAAATCCTCCGAGGACATTTTGCCACGCCACGGGCAGGCCGAAAAGCAGTGTCACCAGGGCAAACCAGCCAGGATGCCAGCAGCGGGACAGGTGCCGGCAGCCGGCGAGGAAAAAGAGCACGGCGATGCTGCAGTGCATTCCGGCATTGACGACGCATTGCAGGCGCGCATCCCACTGGCCGTTGACCAGCAGCTCGGCGAAACCGAGCAGCTTGGTCAGGACGATGCGATGTTCATTGTGGGGGAGAAAAAAATCAGCCGGCCCCAGCCGGTGTTCGAACCAAGGCAGAAAAATATGCAGGCCCTCAGCGTCCCACTGGTCCCAGGTCGGCAGGTCGGAGCCGAACCGGTTGATCACGTCGAGCTTCAAGCCCAGCACGAGGGCGAAGAGGCAGACGGAAATGAGGATGCTGGAAATCCGGCGGGTCATGCTCCGGGATCAGGGACCCCGCCCCGGGGCGGACGTGCGAGATTGAAGCCCTCGATATCCAGGCTGAAGTTGGGATTGTAGGCGGGGTCCGATTCCAACTGCCGACCCCAGGTCGCCTGCATGTAGGCGACCTCGCGGGCGAAGCGCGTGAGCTTTTCCGGGGTATCCTCCGAGCCGCGACTGGCTGATTCATGATGGAGCAGCTCGGCGAAGGGGGTCCAGAGATTGCGGTAGCCGGCGGCCCGGACTTTCAGGCAGAAGTCTACGTCGTTGAAGGCGACGGCGAGGTCGGTTTCGTTGAGTCCTCCGACTCTTTCATAAAGCTCGCGGCGGATCACGAGGCAGGCCCCGGTCACGGCCGAAAAATTCTGGGTGAGGCGGGCCCGGTTCCGATACCCGTCCGTGCCGCGGGGATAGCGGTAGAAAGCATGGTTGGCGACGCCTCCGAGGCCGAGGATGATCCCGGCATGCTGGATGGTGCCATCGGGGTAATACAGCATCGCCCCCACCGCACCGATATCCGGACGGACAGCGTGCGCCACCATCTCGGCCAGCCACTCCGCGTTGATGACCTCCAGATCGTTGTTGAGCAGGCCGACCAGTGTTCCCGCAGCCTGGCTGACCCCGAAATTGTTGAGCGCGGAGAAATTAAACGGCTGGTGGCAGGCGAGCACCTTGACCCGGGCATCCAGTCGCTGGACTTCCGTAAACCAGGCGAGAGTCGCGGGGTCAGATGATTCATTGTCGATGATGAGGATTTCGTACCGGGGATACGAAGTCTTGGTCAAAATGCTCTCCACGCAGGCTTGCACTAAATGCAATCGGTCGCGGGTGGGAATTATCAGTGAGACCAGCGGGGCGGGATCGGGCAGCGGATAAACCACCCGCCAGTGGTTTCCCGGGACCGGTGCTAGTTTCACCGCGTGGCCCTGGCGCGCGAAATGTTCCGACAGGGCCCGGTGGGCGGCCGTGACGCTGTAGTCCTTTTCGCCGACGGCGAGCGCCGTCGAACCCTCGATGGCGCGCCAGTGGTACAGCACCTCGGGGACGTGGTGCACCTGACCGGGGGGCAGTTTTTCCAAAATGCGCAGCGCCAGATCCCAATCCTGGCTGCCTTCCAACCCGGCCCGAAAACCGCCGGCCTCCCGGATCAGGTCGGTGCGGATGACCGAGAGGTGCGAGAGGCAGTTTTGCCCATGGAACAGGTCGGGCAGGAAATCCGGCTTGAAATACGGATCGTAGCGCCGGCCGTCCTCGCTGATCTTGTCCTCGTCGGAATAAAAAAAGGCGGCCGCGGGATGGCGGATGATTTCCTCGGCCATGCGGGCCAGGGCGCGGGCCGGGAGTTCATCATCATGATCCAGGAGCGCACAAAATTTTCCTTGGGCGAGAGCCAGGGCGGAATTGCTGGCCTCGGAGATGTGACCATTGACGGGCCGGAAGACCAGTTTGATGCGCGGATCGGCGGAGGCCAAGGATTCGAGCAGCGGGCGGACATGCGGGGCCGTGGACGCATCGTCCGCGATGCAGAGCTCCCAGTTGCCGTAGACTTGTTCACGGACGGACTCCACGGCGCGCTTCAGCCATTTGGCCGGCGTGTTATAGACCGGCATGAGGACCGAGATGAGCGGCCGTTCCGGCAGGGCGTCGATGCGTTCCCGCAAGGCCTGCAGGGCCGGCGGGGTGTTGGGTTCGTAGAGATGCAGCCACTTTTCGTAGGACTCCACCATCGGCGGCTTGGCCGGGGCAAAGACCATCAGGGGTGATTGCAGCACGCAATGCCAGGCGCCCTGGTCGTCCGCCGCCTCAATGACCAACGATCGTTGGCCTGTTTCTAGCACCAGATGCAGCAGAAAGCCGCAGTCCCTTGCGGCAACATTACCATGGACGGTAGCCACGTCGGGGCGCGGCATCCTAGCTTGTCCGGAAAATTCCCGCTCGCTCACCCGGGCGCGAATCCTGGCCGGCGGCGTTCCGTCCGGCAACAGGCACCAGCCGCGGATACAAAGGGGGCCGGCGGGGACATGCCAGTAAGACGGTTCGTCAATTTGGAATTTAGCCTGTGGCCCGGATGTCACCACGGGGGGTGGGACTGCGGGGGCTGGCGACTCGGGCGTCGTGCCGGTCGCCCGGTCGAACAACTGGCGGCGGAGGGCCCGCAACGGCGTGGTGACCTGCCACGAAAATGATTCCTGCATGCGGCGGATCTTGCCGTCGCGCACCTTGATTTCGTTGTCGCGCCCAGTGATTTCATTGCGCAACCGCTGCTCCTCCGCCGCGGCCGCGGCGGTGAGGCGAACCAGCTCGGATTGAAAATTATAGGCGAGCCGCTCCTGCGTGTGCACGATCTCTTCCAGGTCCGCGATGCGCCGGCTGGACCAGGTCTTGAGTTCGCTGAAGCCCTGGCGGGTTTCCGCGAGGGTGGAGGCGAGGTTCTTCGCATGGTTATCCGTCAGACCGAGCTGGGTCTGCAAGAGGGAGATTTCCTGCTCCAGCTTGGTCTGCAGTTCGCGGGCGAGTCCCCGCGCAGACAGGCTTTCGGCCTGGGCGATGGTGCGGGTCAGATCGTCAAACGCCGCGAGGAGGGCGGCGCGCTCCGGGTGCTCGGGGGGCAGTAAGCCGGTCAGCTGGAGGCGCAGGAGGCCGGGGAGCAGGACGCTCTCCGTGGAATCAGGCGAGACTAGCCGGGACCAGTCGGCGCGGGAGGGGCGGGCCCGGATCGTCTCATAATGCTGCACGAGGCCGGGGCCAATCCGCGCGAGGTCAAAATGCTGGCGGGCAAAGGTGGCGGCATTGATGCCGAGGCGCGCCGCCAGGGCGGCATCTGCGAAGAGCCGGGTGCAGTGTCCGGCGATCTCCTCGGCGGTGCCATGCTGGAGCAACAAGGCCTCCTCTCCGTCCCGCAGTTCCAGGCCGATGTTGGCGGCCGGCAGCACGACCGGTTTGCCCATGGCGAGAAATTCCGGCAGCTTGGACGGGAGGCGATAATCGTCGAATAAACCGGCGGACCCCGGCTGGACGAGGACGTCCGCCAACGCCAGTAAGGCCGGCAGACGGGATTTCTCCACAAAGCCGATATCAAGGGTAAAGGGCCGCCAGTCGAAGTCGTATGCGCGGGTGAACTCCGCGGGGTGAAATCCGGTGCGCACGAGCCGGGTGGCGCAACCGCGTTGGTTGAGCAGATGGACCGCGCGGACGAGCTCCCGGATTTCGGCGGCGTTGGCGAACGTGGTGCTGCCGGTAAAAACCACCACCCGTTCGCCCGTCCGCAAGCCAAGTTCGTGGCGCAGGTTGGGGTTGACCGGCTGCGGATGGTAGAGGGTGAAGTCAACTCCAGGGCGCAGAGTATGGACGGGCCCTGAGGTTGGTAGAAATTCCCGAAGTCGGTCAACGATCACAGTTCCGCCGTCGGCCGCGCCGAGCAGATGTTGGTAGCGGGTGGGATGAGGCAGGCCGTCCCCGAGCCGGGCGGCCAACTGGTCATCGGGCAGATTTCTGAGCACCTCGAAGGATTGCTGAGCAAAAGCGGCGGCGAGATATTCCTCATTGTCCTCCAGATGCAAAATGAGGCGGGTGTCGGGCTGGAGGCGCTGGTAGGCGAGGATGAATTTCCTCACGCCCTCACGCGGCGTCCAGGCGTGAAGAATATCCGCCGGCCGGCCGTTGGGGAAAAGCGTGGTTTGGGCGAGGACCTCTGCGTAGGTGGCGGCGGCAAAACGCGGCTGGCGCACCACCGCCAGTGTCTCCTTATTGCCGGGTACGGCGACGATACAGGCATATCCCTGTTCACTCAGCCAGTTCGCGAACCCGCCAATATGGTTGAGGCTGTTGGTGGTGAAGTCGCCGTAATTGACGAAGAGGATATTCACCGGCGGGGCGGTCAGCGACTGGCGGCTTCGACTTTATTTCTATCCTTGGGCGGCGGCAAGTTGGCGTAGCCGGGGGCGAATTTATACACCACGGCATCCCAAGGGGAGGCGCCGCGCAGGGTGCGGTTGGGGGTCAGGCTCCACTCGCAGATCAGCTGGCCGAGGCGATTGGGATCGGCCAACGGGATATTGCCGAAGACATGCTCCCGCACGACCAGTTGGTTTTGGGTGCAAAGGATCCGCCCGCGCCACTCGTGATAAACGGCCTGGGGTGTCAGCTCGGCCGGGATCTGGGTCTGGACGGCCGCCAGCTCGCCGTCCCGTCCCGCCTGCGCCAGCACTTCAACCAGTTGCGTACGAAACTGGGCGCTGGCCGCTGGTGAAAGGTGAAAGAACTCCGGTAGGGCAAGGGCCCGCGGGTATTCTTCGATGGCAATGAGGTGTCGGGCGTAGCTGAGGACGAGCCCTGTTTGATTCGACTCGGCTGCAAACTCTCTCGCTTCGTCCAGGCGGCCCAGGGTTGCCAGGTAACAGGCATAGCCGTAACGCGCTTCCTGTTGCGCCGGGCCCGCCGGAATGGTGTTTAGAAATGCCAGCAAGTCGATGGTTTGGGCGGGCTTTTGGATAGCGTCCACCCCGGCATAGAGGCCATCCAATGGCAGCTTGAGCTGGCGTAAATGGTCAATCGGGGTCTGGCGCCGGAGCAGGCCGGCGAACACGGCCGGTCGCACGCCCGCCTGGCCGGGGTACTTGGCAATGAAAGTTTCTAGGGCATCCAGCGGTTCGCCGCGAAAGGCCAGATTCTCGCCAATGATCGCCAGCATGGCCGGAAGGTTTTCCTTGGCCGTGTTGCTGAGCAGTTCATCCGCGATTTTTTGATTACGGTAGATGACTGCCATTCGCGTGACGAGTTCCCATAGCCAGGCTCGTTCCGTATCGAGCACAGGAAATCCGAGGGCTTCACTCCAGCGCTGCTGCCGACAGAGAGTGCTGATGATCTGCGCGAGCAAATCATGCCGGGCCTGTTCGTCTTTGTTCCCTTCCAGGTTGAGCAGGAAGATGGCGCAATTGATCGCGTCGAACGCCGCCACCTTTTTCTCTTCCAGACGGGGCAGAACCCGCTCCTTGAAGTAGACGGGTTGGAACGTGCCAACCGTCAGTCCGTCCGCCTGGATTTTCTTCGCCGTGGGCGAGCTGGGATAGGCGCGCAGGATGCGCTCGATATTGGATCCGGCCCGCTTCCAATGGAACTGGATATATGCGTAAGAATACTGGCCCTCCACCACATTGTTCACGTAGTCGTTGGCCCGTTCGTCAAGGCGGGCAGCTTCGGCGTCGGCCTCCGGCCCCGTGAAGGGGCCGATTTCGTGCGCCGCGCGGGCTGGCAGGACCAGGCTCAGCAGCAGGACGAATGTGGTAGCAAGGCGACGAATCGGCATGGGAGATAAGACTTCCGATCTGGGGGGAACCCAGACCGGAAGTACGGAAGGAT
>JBAXWQ010000142.1:0-8530 GCA_037128315.1 Opitutia bacterium
CCTACCCGTTTTGTTCCAGTTGTCCCTTCCATCGATAACGCTCAATACTATCCATGCCTGAACTCGCCGAAGTTGAATTTTTCCGCAAGCGCTGGAGCGTTGGGCACGGCGCAAAGGTGGAGGCCGTGCGGTTGCATGAGGGCAAAAAGATCTTTCGCGGCGCCAGCACCGCGTTGCTGAAAAAATTCCTCACCGGGGCGCGCTTGATCGACTCCGCCACCGCCGCCAAGCAGATGCTCTTCCGCTTCCGTGGCCCGGGCCGGCCCCGGACGGAGACGGGGTGGCTTGGCCTCCACCTCGGCATGAGCGGCGAACTGCGCGTCGAGCCGTCGTCGTATGGGCCGGCCAAGCACGACCATTTCATCCTGGTGCAGGCAAAGCGCCAACTTGTCTTCAACGACCCGCGCATGTTCGGCGGAGTGTTGTTCGCCACCGGTCCGAAGCCCCCGGCGTGGTGGACCCGCATTGCCCCGGCCATCCTGTCCCCAGCCTTCACCGTGGAGGCGGTCGGCGCCTTTTTGCAGCGCCGCGGCCGCGCGCCGATCAAGGCCGTCCTGCTGATGCAGGAGCGCTTCCCCGGGATCGGCAACTGGATGGCGGACGAAGTGCTCTGGCGCGCCGCCCTCCACCCGCAACGGCTGGCGGGGTCGCTCTCGCCGGCCGAGGTCCGGACCTTGCACCGCACCTGCCGCCAGGTTTGCCGCCTCGCCCTGGACACCATTGCCGGCCGGGGCCCCTACCTGCCGCCCGACTTGAACCACCATATTCCCCGATCGTGGCTCTTTTGGCACCGCTGGGAAGACGGCGGGCGTTGTCCGCGAACCAAACAGCCCTTGCTCCGGGCGGAAATCGGCGGGCGCACTACATGCTGGTCGCCCGCCCGGCAAAAGCTACACTGAGGCCATGACCGCCCGCTCCCGACTCGATGAACTGCTGGTCGTCCGCGGCCTGGCCCCCACCCGCGCGCAGGCGAAAGCGCTCATCATGACCGGCCGCGTGCGCCACGGCACGGAGCGACTCGACAAACCGGGCAAAGAGTACCCCAAGAATTTCGAGCTCAGCATCGATCAACCGGCGCGCTTCGTCAGCCGCGGCGGGGAGAAGCTCGCCGCCTTTCTCGAACGATATCCCCTCGACCTGGCCGGCCTGAACGTGCTCGACGTCGGGGCCTCAACGGGCGGATTCACGGATTGCGCCCTGCAGGCCGGGGCCGGCACGGTCACCTGCGTGGATGTCGGCTTCGGCCAGCTCCACGAGAAGATCAAGCGGGACCAGCGGGTCACCAATCTGGAAAAAACCAACGCCCGCCACCTGCAACCCGGGGACCTGCCGCGAGCGGAATACGACGCCGTCGTGATGGACCTGGCCTTCATCTCCCTCAAGAGCGTGCTCCCCGCCGTCTGGCCCTTCCTCCGTCCGGGTGGATCGCTGGTCGCCTTGGTGAAGCCCCAATTCGAGGCCGGCAAGGCCGAGGTCGACAAGGGCCAGGGCATCATCCGGGACGACGGCGTGCGCCAGCGGGTGCTCGCCGAGGTGCGCCAGTTTGCCTTGCAGGAACTGCGCGGCGCCCAGGTTCTGGGCGAGATGGAATGTCCCGTCCACGGGACCGACGGCAATCGGGAGTTCCTGCTCGGGCTGACGAAGGTCGCCGCGGCGGATCGGGGGAAGGTCCGCGGCTAGATTGCTATTCCAATATCCGCGATTATCCGCGTAATCAGCAGCGCAACAACATGCCCCCCTTTCGCAAACTCGCCTTTGTGTTCAACTCGGAAAAACCGGGTGCCGCGCAATTGGCCGAGGAGCTGATGGAAATTGCCCGCCAAAATGGCGTGCGGAAACTCAAGCTCTCCGGGGATCGCCGGCTGCCGCGGGGCTATTTCAAGGACTGCGATGCCTGCTGCGTGATCGGCGGCGACGGCACACTGCTCGGCACCGTGCGCGGCGCCGCGCGGGAAGGCATCCCGATCATCGGGGTCAACCAGGGCGGCCTGGGATTCCTGACCACGTTCTCCGCCGACGAGGCCCGCGGGCACTTTGCCGTGCTGCTCGGCGGTGAATATCGCATCGCGCACCGCGCGCTCCTGGACTGCAAGACCGGCCCGCGGCACCGGGACATTGCGCTGAATGACGTCCTGATCAAGAATGACACCATCTCCCGCCTCGTGCGGCTGGAGGTTTTCGCCGATGGCCGGCTGGTGACGGACTACTACTGCGACGGCGTCATTTTTTCCACCCCCACCGGTTCCACGGCCTACAACCTCGCGGCCGGCGGCCCCATCATTCATCCGGCGGCCGGCGTGATCGCGATGACCCCGATCTGCCCCCACACGCTGAGCAATCGCACCATTATTTTTCGCGACGACGTCAAGCTCTCGGTCTTCAACCGCAGCGATGATTCCCGCCTGCTGGTCGCCATGGATGGCCAGCGCAACTCCGTCATCACCGAAGGTTCGCCGATCGAGATCTCCGTCTCGCCGCTCTCGCTGAAGCTCGCCCAACGGCGGGATTATTCCCACTTTGAGGTCATGCGCGCCAAGCTCAAGTGGAGCGGCGGCTTCTCGGACAAAAAATAACCCCGGGGGTGACCCGGGGTTCTGGCCTGGCCCGCGGCCGGGCATTAATTTCCGCCCGACTCCTTCGCCGCCTTTCTGGCTTCCTTGGCGGCTTGCTTCTCCGACTTTTCCTTCGCCTTTTCCTCCGGGCTGAGCTTTCCGTCATGGTCCGCGTCGTACTTGGCCAGCTCCTGCGCCTTCCGCGCGTCGCGCTTGGCTTTCGCGTCGGCCTTCTTCTGGGCCGTCTCGGCCTCATCCAGCCGGCCGTCATCATTGGCGTCGTATTTTCTCAAATCGGCCTGGCTCGGCGCCTTGTCTTTCTTGGTGGTGTTTTCCTGGGCCGAGGCAGGAGTTGCGGCCAATGCGAGTGCCAGTGTCAGCAGACCCGGCACGAGTAGGGTGGGGATGAATTTTGATTTCATAACGCCCCCAGTTTAGCCGCTAACCGGCGGACCGCCAAGAGGCCGCCTTCGCCTAAATTCAGGTCGGCCGGGCCTCAGGGTTTCACTACGAGCTGCACGCGCTGGGCCCGCTGAAAATACTGGAGCGCAAAACGCCGCAGGTCGTCGAGGGTGACCGCGTCGATCCGCGCCTCATAGATCGGCCCGTCGTTCACCGGCAGGCCATAGATCGCGTTGAGGGACGCCTGCATCGCACGGGCGGAGTTGGTCTGCAGGCTCATGCGCCGGCCCGCCTTCAGGCGCACCTGGCAGCGCTGCAGTTCCTCGGCGGTCACCCCGCCCTGCTGCACGCGGGTAATCTCGAGGTCCAGCTCGGCGATGACCTCCGCGTAGCGTTGCGGGCTGGTGCCCGCGTAAAAATAAAACAAGGCGGTCTCGAGGCCGACGATGCGATTGGATCGGACGAAGTAGGCCAGACTCTTCTCTTCCCGCACCCGTTCGAAGAGATGCGAGGACATGCCGCTGAACAGCTCATCGGCCACCTCGCTCACGGGATAGTCCGGCGCCAGCAAACCCGGCCCGGGAAACGCCTGAAAGACGATGGCCTGCTGGCGCGGCTGAGTTTCGCTGTAGTCGCCCGCCGTGCCGGCCACGCGGGCCCGCACCTGGGGCGCCCGGCCCGCGGGCAGCTGGGCCAGGAATTTTTTCAACCGCGGCCCGAGATGCTTGGGGTCAAAGTCACCGGCAACCGCCAGGACCGCGTTGCCCGCCACCAGCAGCCGGCCGTGCAGCGCGCGCAGGTCCGCGGGGGTGATCGCCTGCAGGCCCGCCTGATCCCCGCCGCTCTCGATGGCGAAGGGATGGGGGCCAAAAAACTTCTCCCGCATTTTTTTCCGCCCGACAGTGACCACATCGTCGAGGCTCTCCTGCAGGGCCGCCAGGGCGGAATCCCGCTCGATGGCGAGCGTGGCCGCCTTGAAGGCCGGCTGCAGCACGGCGTCCGCGATCAGTTGCAGGGCCAGCTCCGTGTCCCCGGGCAACACTTCCGCCGCCACGCCGAAGCTGTTGTTTCCCGAAAATTCATGAAACGAACCGCCGACCGCCTCAATGGCGCGGGCCACCTCCTCCGCCGTGCGCCGCTTGGTGTCCTTCGCCAGCAGGGTGGCCAGCAAGGAGGTGAGTCCGCGCTTGTCCGCCGGCTCGAACATTGGCCCGCCCGCAAAGGCCAGCCGCAGGTGCAAATTGGGCAGCTGCCGGTTCGGTTGCAGGAGCAGCCGGGCCCCGTTGGGCAAAATGAGTTCCTCGAAATCGAGGGGGCGCCCGCCCGCGCCCGGGCGCCGGGTCGCGATCGTCCCGGCTGCACCCGCTGGATTTGACGAAACCACGGTCAATTTCTCCGGCACCAGGTACGTGCGCATCGCCTGGCGAATTTTGGCCGGCGTCAGGGCGAACAGGCGGGCGAAATAGGTCCGGGTATAGTTGATATCGCCCACCACCACCTCGCCGGCGCCAAGGCGCGAGGCCTGGCCGGACATGGTCTTGCGCATGTTCACCTCGGAGGTCACGACCTGCCGCACGGCCTTGGCCAGGGCCGCCGCGCTGATGCCCTGCGCGGTGATCCGCTCAAGTTCGCGCAGGATAGCCTGCTCAGCCGCCACCCGCTTGTCGGAATCGGCCAGAAAGGAGATATAAAACAGTCCGCTGGTGCCGGGGCTCCACGCCATGGCATCGATCGTGTGCACCAAACGCGATTTCTCCCGAATGCGCTGCCAGAGGAGCGAGCTTTCCCCATGACCCAGGGCCAGGGCGAGCATGTCGAGCGCCGGGGTATCGGGATGGGTCAGCCCGGGAATCTGCCAGCCGAGGCCCGCGCGGGCCACCTGCACGTCCTCGTACAGATGCTGGTCGCGACGGGACAGCTGCACGGATTCATCGGGCACGAGCACGGGGGCCAGCCGCGCTCGGGGGGCGGGGCCGAAATGCTCCACGATGGCTGCTCGCGTGGCGCCCGGGTCGAAATCGCCCGCGATCACCAGCACCAGGTTGTTGGGCACATACCGGGCGCGGTAGTAGGCCACCAGGTCATCGCGACTGCAGGCGGCGAACACCTCGCGGTGGCCGATGATCGGCTGCCGGTAGGGATGGGTGCGGAAGGCCGTCTCGAACAGGGCCTGCGAGAGCCGTTGGTCGGGATCATCGAGGCACATGTCAATTTCACGGAGAATGACCTCCTTTTCCTTGGCCACCTCCTCGGCGGGCAGGGTCGAATGGAGCACGAGGTCGGCCAGCAGGTCGAGGGCCACGGCGGTGTGCTCGGCCGGCAAGTCGATGTAGTACACCGTGCGATCAAAGGTGGTGTAGGCGTTGATGGCGCCCCCATGCGCCTGGACTGTGGCGGAGATTTCGCGGCCGGCACGGCGGCTGGTGCCCTTGAACAGCATATGTTCCAGATAGTGCGACAAGCCCGCGCCGAGCGCCCCACCCTCATGAATGCTGCCGGTTTTCACCCAAACCTGCACCGAGCTGACGGGCGAGGCCGAATCGGGCTTCAGCAGTACGGTGAGACCGTTGGGGAGCGTATAGCGATCAACCGGCTCGCGCCAGAGTTGTTCCAGCAGGGCCAGGTCGTGGAGACGGGTGGATGGTTTCTTGGGCATGAAAAAGGAAGGAAACGGCGTGGATTAAGATGAAGGGCATTCCGGGGGGCAGCACAGGATCCCCTTCTCCGTCTGTGGCGCCACGACCGCGGCCGTGGATGTCAAACCAGCCTGCTGGCTGAACTTCGCTGCGCTCAGAATGACGTGATTCGACCAGGGGATGACTGATGAAAGCCATCTTACGCTGAGCCGAGCGTGCCGCGGGCGCGGCGCGGCGTGCCCGGGGTGAAGGGTTTCACAAACGCCTCATCAAAGTCATAGAGATTGCCGAAGTCCTCCCTACGATCGTTCTCGGTTTTGCTGAAGACATTATACTCAATCAGATTGAAAACGATATCACCGAAGTCGGCGCAGCGGACGATGCCCCAGTTGTTCAGCACGGTCTTGGTCAGGGGACCGTATTGGTCGAGGGCATAGGATCGGATCCCCTCCAGCAGCTCACTCCCGGTCACATGCTGGGACTTGCCCGTGCGTTCCGGGCTTTTGCGTTTCAGTTCCTTGACGGTTTGGTCCAGGGCCTGCCGCACAAAGGCATAGGCCTTGCGATCAAAACGAGCGTCCTCCTTGCAGATGAGTCCGACGATTTCAGTGAATTCCAAGTCTTGCATTAAGTTCTTGAGGCATACTTAGCACAGCCGGCTCCGGCCCGCAATCCCGCAGCTCGATTCCATCGGAATAACCGTCCTACTCGAACGGGAAGGCCCGGTGCCCGCGCTTAGTCGGCGCAGTCCGGCCCCGGCGATGTTGCCGGGTTGAGGGGGTGAACGGCCCCGATCCACTCCGCCACAGGCACCCCGCCTTCAATGTGTTCACGCCGGATGCGCTCGAATCGTTCCGGCGTGACTTGCCCGTACCAAATCCCCTCGGGATAGACCACCAGCCACGGGCCCCCGGCGCAGATTCGCAGACATGCCGCCTTGGTCCGCAGCGCCGGCAACGGCCGCTCCTGGAGTGAAGCCTTGAGCCGCTCCCAGGTCTTGCGCCCCTGTGCTTCGGCGCAACAGTTGGGCCCGGCGCACAGGAACAGGTGGTGACGGGCGGCCGGCAGGCCGATCTCGTCGAAGGATTTGGGGGATTTGGGCACAGCGTTCACTGAGGATCACGGTGGACACAGAGCGATACCTCCGTGAACCCATTCCTAGCTCAGTGTCCTCGGGGTCAATTCTTCAAGACTTCAGGACGGCGGCGTAGTTCGCCTCCACCTGGCCCCAATTGACGACCTGCCAGAAGGCCGTGACGTAGTCGGCCCGGCGGTTTTGGTAGTGCAGGTAGTAGGCGTGTTCCCACACATCGAGACCGAGCAAGGGCGTCAGGCCGTCGCTGAGCGGGGAGTCCTGATTGGCGGTGGAGTGAATGAGCAGGCTGCCATCGGGCTTGGCGCTCAGCCAAGCCCAGCCACTGCCGAATCGTTTCATGGCCGCCGCCGCAAACTGCTGCTTGAATTCCTCGACGGAACCAAAGCCCCGGGTGAGCGCCCCGGCCACGGTGCCAACCGGCATCCCGCCGGCCGCCGGTGCGAGTATTTTCCAGAAAAACGCATGGTTCACGTGGCCGCCGGCATTGTTGCGCAGACCCGTCTGGAGGGCCGCGGGCAGGCTGGCCAAATCCCGGACCAGCGCCTCGGGTCCGCGCGCGAGCAGGTCGGCGTGGCCATCGAGCAGTTTCCTGGCGTTCGTGATGTAAGCCTGATGATGCTTGGTGTGGTGAATCTCCATCGTCCGGGCGTCGAGGTGCGGCTCCAAGGCATCGTAGCCAAAGGCCAGCTTGGGCAGTTCCCAGCCCAAGGCCGGCGCGACCGGCGCGGCGGTTTCGGCCCGCAACCGGCTGAGACCCAGGCCGGCCACCGCCGCGCCCGTGGTGATGATTTTCAACGCTTCACGCCGTGAGAGGGAGGGACCGGTCGGAGAATTCATGTCGGTAAAGATGGCCGGGAATCCGGCAAGTGCAAGGGCGAGCAGGCTTGTAATTTCCCACCGCTGCGGCTAGCCCTTTGCCGTGCTGATTTTTCGCCGAATCTTTAATTTTGAAAAGGCCAAGGTGGAGCAGATGGAGAAACGGCTCAACCGGCGATATATGCCCGGCACCGGCTTCCCCTTGCGGGCGAACCTCCTTATTGCCGGACGAGCTTGTCCGGCCAAGCTGCAGGATATGTCCGGCAACGGGGTCGGCTTGATGCTCAGCCAGGACCTCGCCCTGGATCCCGGCCAAATGGTGCGGCTGGACCTCGACCTGGGTCAGCACCGACTGGAGATCGACGCCCGCGTGGCCCACCTGCAGCCCAACGACAAGGGCGTTTACTGCGGCCTCAGCCTGAAATTCAGCGAGTTCCAGTCCCAGAAGGCGTACATGCAATTGCTGCAGCCCGTGGTCATCGGTCAATCACTCCAGCCGATGGCCGAGGATCATTCGGCCCGGAATGAACCCGGTTTCCGCAAACAAATATTCATCGGCGAATCAGACTCCCAGCTGACGGTATCGACGGCCTTGGGCAGCGGAACAACCCCGCACAGTTTCGAGTTCCGGATGAGCGACTTCTTCTGCCAAGGGAGCCTGCAGACGGGCCAGCTGGAATCCGGATCGATCGCCCCGAATGGCGCGGCGCCGGCCAGTGTGAGCAACCCGGTTTTTGAAACCTCGGGTGGGCTGCATGAAGAGATTCACCAGTTGTTTCGCTGGATCCTGCCCAACCTGGCCCCGGTCGTGCCGGCCAACGTGCGCGCTTTTCTGCAGCAATTCGCCGGTTAGCGTTGCCGGCGCGCGGCGGCCACTAGCCGAGCTGCCGGCGCACGATTTCGTCCACCAGCTTGGGGTTGGCCTTGCCGGCGGAAGCTTTCATGACCGCCCCCTTGATGGCGTTGAGGGCCCGTTCATTGCCGGTCTTGAATTCGACCACCGCCTTCGGGTTCGCCGCGATGGCGGC
>JBAXWQ010000143.1:0-8476 GCA_037128315.1 Opitutia bacterium
CCCCGAGGAGCTTGATAGCCTGGGCTGCAATGTCCTGCCGGTCGCGCCCCGGGTCTGCTTGATGGCCGCCGGCAACCCGGTGACCAAACGGCGGCTGCAAAATGCCAGTTGCGAGATCCATGAATTCGCCGGCGATGAGATTGCCAAGAAAGGCGGCGGCGGCCCCACCTGCCTCACCCGCCCGCTCTGGCGCGACGCGTGAAGCGGAAGCATTCAGAACGAAACCACCACGGATTTCACGGATAGCACGGATAATTATTTCGCCTCTATTTTTGGGCTAGTTGCCCGGTGGCACGGGGGACTGGTGTTGCTTGAGTACTATCCCGGCCAATGCAGGGATCCGTTTCATCCGTGAAATCAGTGGTTCAAATGAATTGTTTCCGCTGTGCAGTTGCATCCCGGCCAATAACGCCTAGTTTTCCCGCACCGTTCACCATGACCCTCACACCCGAACAGAAAGCAGCCGTCACCACGTGGATCGCGGCCGGCGACAACCTCTCGCTGGTCCAGAAGAAACTCGCGGAGCAATTCAAGATCTCGATGACCTACATGGACGTCCGCTTTTTGGTGGATGACCTGGGCCTGGAGCTGAAAAACGCCGCGCCCAAGGCCGATGCCTCGGACGTCACCAAGGCCGCCGCCCCCGCGGGCGGTCCCTCCCCCGCCGGAGCACCCCGCGCAGCCGGCCCCGGCAGTGATGCGATGGCCGATGCCGAGGATGAACTGCCCCCCGATGACCTGCCCGACGCCGGGGGCGAAGGCTTGCCACCCGCCGGCGCCAGCACCCTCACTTTGGAAGTCGACCGCATCATGCGCCCGGGCGCGATGGTCAGCGGCAACGTGACCTTCAGCGACGGCGTGTCCGGCAAGTGGGCGTTGGACCAGCACGGCCGGCTCATGCTCGATACGCCGCAGAAGGGCTACAAGCCCAGCCCCGCCGACGTGCAGGCCTTCCAGCAGGAACTGCAGACGCAGCTCCAGCGGCAGGGATTCTGAGGTGGCGAATCCGGTAGGGGCGCTTGCCCCCAAGCGCCCGGGCCGTTGTGGGCAACGGCCCCTACCTTTCTCGAAAACTGTAGGAGGGGCTTTACGCCCCGATTGGGGTGCGGACACGAAATCGGGGCGTAAAGCCCCTCCTACAATTATGCATCCAGCAGCCGCAGAAACTCCGCCTCGTCGATCACCGGCACGCCGAGCTCCTTCGCCTTGTCCAGCTTCGAGCCGGCTTCGGAACCGGCCAGCACGTAGCTGGTCTTTTTGCTGACGCTGCCGGATACCTTGCCGCCGGCCAACTCGACTTTGGCTCCCGCTTCATCCCGCGACATCGTCGGCAGCGTACCGGTCAGGACGAAAATCTTTCCGGCAAAAACCGTGCTGCCGCCGACGGGCTTCTCGGGTGCCACCGGTTTCAGCCCAACCTCCAGCAAACCAGCGACGAGGGCCCGGTTCCGCTGGTCGCTGAAAAAGCCCGTGATGGCCGCCGCCATCGTGGTGCCAATGCCGGGAATCACGCTCTCCTTGTTCGCAATGAAATCCTCCACTGTCGCGGTGGATAGTTTCTCGATGTCACGAAAATGCGCGGCCAGATCCTTGGCGGCCGATACGCCCACGTGCGGTATGCCCAGCCCGTGGATCAGCCGCCACAGTTCGCAACGCTTGGCGGCCTCCAGCGCCGCCAGCAGGTTATCGGTGGATTTCTCAACACTCTTTCCGAGCGTCAGCAGGTCGTCGCGCCGCAGCCGGAACAGGTCGGGCAACTCCTTCACCCAGCCTTTCTCCACCAGTTCGTCGATCATCGCGGTGCCGAGGCCGTCGATGTCGAGGCAGGCCTTGGAAACAAAATGCGTCAGCCGCCGACGCACCTGGGCGGGACAACCCAGATTCGGGCACCGCATCGCGACCTCTTCCTCCAACTGGACCACCTTGGTGCCGCAGACCGGGCACTGCGCGGGAAATTCATAGGGGCGGCAGCTGGGTGTCCGACGCTTGAGGTTCACCTCGATCACCGCCGGGATGACCTCCCCGGCCTTCTCCACCAGCACATAGTCGCCGACCCGGATGTCCTTGCGGGCGATCTCGTCCCGGTTGTGCAGCGTGGCGCGCCCGACGGTCGAGCCCGCCAGCAGGACCGGCTCCAGCTCGGCCACGGGGGTCAGGACGCCCGTGCGGCCCACCTGCACGGTGATGGCGTTGATCTTGGTCTCAGCTCGCTCCGGCTCGAACTTGTAGGCGATGGCCCAGCGCGGGGCCTTGGCCGTGGCGCCGGCCTCGCGACGCAGGGCAAAGGAGTCGAGCTTGGTCACGGCGCCGTCGGTGCCGTAGGCGAAGGCGTGCCGCTGCTGGTCGAGCTCGCGCACGCCCTGCCAGGCGGCGTCGATGCCCTGGGCCGGCCAGAATTTCTCCACGGTCGGCAGGCCCCACCGCTTCACCAGGGCGAGAAATTCACTCTGAGAGTCGACCACCTGGGGCTCACAATAGCCGATCCCATAAAGGACAATCTCCAGCTTCCGGCGGGCGACTTCCTTGGGGTCCAGCTGCTTGATGGTGCCGGCGGCCAAATTGCGCGGATTGGCATAGACGGGCTCGCCCGCCTCCTCCCGCTCCTGGTTGATGCGCTGAAACTCGGCCGTCGTCAGGTAGATCTCACCGCGGATCTCGATCACGTCGGGCACCGGGTGCTTCTTGTCCGCCTTCAACTCGGCGGGCAGCGAATAAATGGTGCGGGCGTTGGCCGTGATGTCATCGCCCTCCTCGCCGTTGCCGCGGGTGACGGCCCGCACCAGCCGGCCTTTCTCGTAGGTCACGCTGACGGCCAGGCCGTCGATCTTGGGCTCGACGACATAGGCCAGATCCTCCCGGCCGAGCAGCTTCATCAGGCGCTGGTGAAAGTCCCGGTATTCCTCCTCCGAGTAGGTATTGTCGAGGCTTTGCATCGGCTGCCGGTGCCGGTAGGTCGTGAAGCCCTCCAGCCGGTCGTCCCCTACCCGCGTCGTCGGCGAGTCCTTGCCGGCAAACTGGGGAAACTGCGCCTCCAAGTCGGCCAGTTCGCGCTTCAGGCGGTCGTAGTCGAAATCCGAGATCTCCGGCTGGGCCTGCCGATAGTACAGTTCGTCATGCTTCGTCACCTGCTGGCGAAGGTCGGCGATTTGCTTTTTGGCCTCAGGATGAGTCATTTTCAACCAAAGCTTGGGGCAAACTTCTCATTTCGTCGCGGATAAAATGGTCGGGCTGGTGAGATTCAAACCAACCCAGCCTTAGCAGCAAGTGGCGACATAACCACATGCGGCATTGTGATCCCAGGCTTACGGTGAAAATTCACCCTGATGGTTCGCCGCTACCGCTCTACTTATCACAGTCCAAACTGCCGCTAATCAGAATAAGAATTGGCTAAATTGTGCGATCGATGCACATTTTAAAATAGAGGTAGACAGTTATTTCATGGTTGGGCTAAAGGAGGGGCATATGAATGACAGAAGCTCGGAGTCCTCAAGGCATCCTCAGTTTAAAGTTGTGCTTACTGATTGCGAAATAGCTTCTGGAGACGCAGCAAAAAATACCCTTCTGCTTGCTCGCCAGGCAGCTGATGCGGCTCATATTGCTGAAAATGCTGCGGCCAAGGCGGCCTACCTCGCGAGTTGTTCCGCCGCTGATGCGGCTTATGTCGCTGCTGAAAAAAATGCAACCGCTGCTGCTTTAGCTGCCCATAATGCGGCATTCGCGGCGAATTTGGCTGCCAAAGCGGCGGCTGAAGCTTTCTACGAATATCAGAGATTGATCGCTGCTGAGCGGCGCGCCGCTCAATCGGACGCTGAGAACTGATCAGGAATTACAGCACCCAGATTGCACCCATCGGGCATTCTTTTCAGGTCATTTTCAGCCATCAGCAGTCATCACGCGCCTTTCCCCGTTCAGCAGACAAACGCTTGTAATATCCGCTGATTGTCGCGTTTCGACCCAAAGAAACGCATCACGTCGCCTCGATGCGTTTAGGGAAAATGGCGTGCCATTCGTAGCCTTGTCCGCTGCCGTTACTGGGCCCCTCCTTCGCCAAGGCTTCGGAGGGCCATTCTTCGCTTCCGTATTACTACGGCGAAGAATGGTCGGGCTGGTGAGATTCGAACTCACGACCTCTTGCACCCCATGCAAGCGCGCTACCAGACTACGCTACAGCCCGTCACTACGAGGGATCAAAAAGCCTCACCCCCTGCCGTGATGCAAGCCCTTTCCTCAGCTGAAATCAGCCGGGAAAATCAGCCGCGGATCTGCGCGAAACACGGCCCAGCACCCAGATATCGGCATCTGCCGTATATCCGTCTTCATCCGTGCGATCCGTGGCTAAAAATTCCTCCCGATCAGGCCCATTGCCGCGCCGCGGGATTGACCTGTCCCTCTGCTCCCCGTCAATTTTGGCCATGCGGAATGCGCTCAAACCCTGGCTGCCAGTCATCCTCTGGATGGGCCTCATCTTTGTCGCCTCCTCCGATGCCGGCAGCTTCGACCACAGTTCACGCTTCGTCGAGCCGCTGTTGCGTTGGCTTTTCCCGACGGCGTCGACCGAAACCATCGGCCTGATGCATCACTTCCTTCGCAAGGCCGGGCATTTCAGCGAGTATGCCGTACTTTCGTTGCTGACCTTGCGCGCCCTGCGATTGTCGAGACCCGAGCGCAGTTTCCTCAACGCCGTGGCCCTCGCCCTGCTGGTGACGGCGGGCTACGCCGCGACCGACGAATACCACCAGTCCTTGGTGCCCGGGCGCACCGCGGCGGTCGGCGATGTGTTGATCGACAGCGCGGGCGCCGTGACGGCCCTCGCCGTGGCAGCCGTCTGGCGGAGACGGGGCGCCTGGTGACCCGGCGGCCCGAACGGCCCGTCAGAGCCGGGCCCTCCATTTGATTACGGTGGATTGGTTCGCGTGCAGAATTAATGTCACTCCGTCATTTTTTGTGCGTTTTTGAGCATTTTTGTGGCCAAAAGATGGGGTTCTGCGGCGAATCCCCGCCCCGGAAAAATGCTGCAATCCGGGCCAAGAGCCTTCAATCAACTGGCGTTCAACTGTCCTCGTAGCTCAACCGGATAGAGCTCCTGCCTTCTAAGCAGGCGGTTGTGGGTTCGAGTCCCGCCGAGGACGCCATCCTTCGCTCGCCTTACTATGGTCAGGCGAGCTACGGATGGCAGGCCCCTAGTGAACGAACGCAGGATACCCGATTAACTGACCTCATTCGTCATCGGCTTCGGCGGGATGCGCCTTGAAAAAGGCCGCGCGGAGCGGGGCCGGCATGGGCTGGTCCGCCCCCCGCACCGACCGCCAGATGATCTCATTCAGGACGATGTCATCCGCCCGATCCGCCTCTCGAAAATCCATCTGGTTCGAAACCTTGGCCCCCCAGGCGGTGGCGCCATTGCGGGCATTGAGATCCACCCCGGCGGCAAGGGCGGTGAAGGGCGTGAGGTCGGGCTGGGCGGCGAACACCGCATCCATCGGCCGCGCGGCCGCATCGTATTGTGACATCGGGGCCAGGCCCAGAATGAGTTCCATGGTCCGCAGCATGCTGGTGGTCGAGTAGAGCGATGAGTCGACCGCGTGCCGGCGGGTGTACGGGCTGATCACGAACGCAGGAATGCGATGCGCGTCCACATGGTCCGGGCCGTTCTGCGCGTCGTCCTCCAGCACGAAGATCGCCGACTGGGCCCAGAACTTCGAATGGGAAATCGCCTCCACGAGCAGCCCAAGCGCCCGGTCGTTGTCGGCCACGGCGGCGGTGGGCGTGGGCTTGCCCAGCCGGGTCCCTGACGTGTGGTCCGAACTGAGCCGCAGCACCTGCAGGCGCGGCATCTCCCCGGTCGCCTCATACCGGCGCAGCTCGCTGATGAAACGCTCGGCGCGGCGCACATCGGGATAATCCATGTCAAACCCCCGGTATCCCAGATCGATGTGACCGCGCAGCACCGGCAGGCTCGCCTCCATGACCTCGGGCGAACCCCGGCTCTGGCTGACGAACTCGCCATAGCTGCGGTAGGTCACCCCGGCCTCCGCCGCGCGATTCCAGATATAGCCGTTGGCGGGATAGGCCACGGGGAAATGGCCTTCGCTGGGATAGTCGATTTTGTGGCGCTGCCCGTGGCCGTAGTTGAGCGGCCAGGCTTTTTCGACATAATCGGTGGCATAGGCGCCCATGGACCACTCGTGCCCGTCGGCGCTCACCTCCCCGTCCGCATAGAAATTATCCAGCGTGGCAAATTCGCGGGCCAGCGCGTGCTGGTTGGGGGTCACCTGCTCGCCGAAGAGGCAAAGCCGGGGATCCCCGTTGCCGCGGCCGAGATCGCCCAGGATCTGGTCAAAGGTGCGGTTCTCCTTGATCACATAAAACACGTACTTGATGGGCGAGGCCTCGCCCACGCGGCCGGGTATCGGGCTCGCCTCGGGCCGGGCGGCCGGGGTGGCCCGGGGCCCGACCTGGAAGGCGAGCTGGCTGAATTCGCCGAAGCGTTTCACCCGCTCGGCGGGGCTGGGCAGATCGATGAAGCCCACCGTGCCCTGCATCAATCCACCGATGTATTCCTGCAGATTGCGGGGACGCGTATCGCCCGGGAAAGGACCGGCCGGATTCGCCGCGGAGGTCACGCCCTTGCCATTGGCCACCAGCAGCGTCCTGCCATCGCGGCTCACGCGCACCGAGGTCGGGAACCAACCCGTCGGAATGAAACCAAGCGACCGGCTGTGCCGGGCCTCGCCGATGGCGAAGACCGCCACGTTGTTGTTGTTGGCGTTGGCCACAAAGAGAAGTTCGCCGTCGGGACTCAGGGCCAGGCTGTTGGGCATGCTCCCGGGCGGGGCCGCCGGGTCCATGGCCGAGCAGAGCTGCTCCTGCACCTGGCCGTCCTTCACATTGACCACCGACACCGTGTTGCGATTGGCCTCGGCGACGAACAGCCGGCCGTCGGCGGACAGGACCATTTCGTTCGGGTGGTCACCCACCGGCCAGCGGGCGAGTTCGGCGCCAGTGTCGGCCTTGAGCACCAGCACGGTCGCCTTGGCCCAGAGGCTCACGTAGAGGCGGCCGGTCCGTTCATCCACGACGACCCCATAGGGGAAAGGTGCATCGGGGTGGTCGGCGGGCATCCAGCGCACCCCCTCGTGATCCGTAGTGGCCGCCCCCATGGGCGGATTCAAGCGGCGCTCCCAGACGCGCTGGCCGTTCTTGGTCGAGATTTTCACGACGCTTTGCCCCCAGGCCTCGGCGACAAAGAGCGCGCGTCCGTCCTTCGAAACGGCGAGGCCGGCCGGGACGCCTTGCTCCTTTTCGTCCCGGACCCGCAGCGTGTGCGGGTTGCTCAACTTGCCGTCCTTGAAGTCGAAGACGTGGACCGTTTCAGCGCCCGCGCCACTGGCAAACAGGCGGGTGCCGTCGGGCGCCCACGCGAGGCCGTAAAAAGATACGTCGAGGTTGACCTGCGCCACGACGGCCCGGCTCGCCACCTCCAGTAAGCGGATCTCGTGCTGCCCGTAGCCGCTGTCGAGCACGGCCACACAGCGACCGGACGGGTGCAGGGCGAGATTGACCGGGAAGTCGCCGACCGACACCTGTTGCCCGACCGGTTTGAGCGACCACTGATTCGGCAGGAGGACGGAGCCGTCGGGTTGCTTTCCCGGCCAGACCGGGACCGGATCCAGGACGGCGGCCAGACCGGCGGCCGTGAGCAAAATTCCGGCGACCATTCCCCGCCGTGAAACCCGCGAAAAAGGACGATTCATACCTGCAAGTCTAGCGCCCACGGCAGCGCAGGCGAGGGACAATTTCAGGCGGCCTCAGACCTGGCGGATCCATTGTCGCCAGCCCGAGCCTGAAGGGAAGAAGCAGGGCTGTAGGAGGGGCTTCACGCCCCGATCAGTCATGTGCACCGCTCTCGCAAGTATAACATCGCGGCATAAAGCCGCTCCTACAGCTCGGATTCATGAGCTGTTACCTCGGAGTGGACAAGGGATCTGCTATTGAATAGCCGCTCCGTCCGCGGCCGGAGGCCGCGTTCCACCCAAGTTGACTGCATCGTTCCGTCTCAGGGAGACTTGCCACCCGCCATGGGCTTCTCCGGCAACATGGTGAACCGGACCGCTTGGGCGGTATCGAGATATTTTAAGGCCACCCGCTGCAGGTTCGAGGCGGTGACAAGCTCGATCAATTCGTTCGGATGCGAGAGCCGACGTGTATTGGCCCCTTCAAACCGGTAAATCATATCGAGTTTCCAAACCCACGCGCCGTTGTCCTGCTGATCCTTTTCCACGTTGCGGCGCTGGGCCTCGATCTCCTTCTGAAGTTCCTCGGGCTTCAGGCCCTGCTGCCGGATCCGCGCAAGCTCGGCGTAGGTGGCCGCGACGAGCTTCTCCACATTCTCCGGCGCGCAGGGTATCACGATGCCAAACCTGCTGTGCTCGTAGGGAACTTTCTCGAGCGCCCCATTGATTTGTATCGTGTAAAC
>JBAXWQ010000144.1:0-8473 GCA_037128315.1 Opitutia bacterium
CTGGTAAGCCCAGTTGACCAAGGCGGGACTAAGGGTCCACTGCATGGGCTTCGGCGCCCAATCCGGGATCACTGGCTTGGTCAGGGGTGTCTTGTTGCCCAGCGCCATGATGCCGTACGGCCAGTCCGCCGGAGCCTCGTGGGTATCGATCTCATAGGCGATATCGCCATCGATCACGTGGCGCGACCAGGCGGCGCTGCCCTCCGTGGCAACATGCGGGCTGACGCCCGCGATGCCGTTGACGAGCCAGTAGGAGTGGGTGAGGTCGAAGCGCGGATCGAGGCAGAGCGCCATGATCTGCAGGCCGCTGCGGACGGTCGTGCCCGACACGACGCCATAGACGCCCTGGTCATTGAACCGCACCGGGTGGTCCAGACCGGGCACGACGATGCTCCCCGTGAGGTTTTCCCTTTCGACCCAGTATTGGAACTCGCCCGGCTTGTCGCCCGTATCGGCCCCGACCTCAAAGGTTGCGACGACAATGACCTTGGGGCGAATGAGCTCGGCTGCGGGAAGAGCAGTGGCGGTGCACGCAAGGAGGGAAAGGCCGCAGCGAAGGAAGAAGGTCATGGGCAATGATTCAGCAACCGGTATGCCAGAGTGCAATAATGTAGGAGGGGCTTTACGCCCCGATTCGAACGCGGCGCATGACTCATCGGGGCGTAAAGCCCCTCCTACAGCCAGGCACCCCCCTCACACCTTGGTCTTGAAGTAGGCGATGGTCTTTTTGAGTCCCTCGGCGAGCGGCACCGCGGGCTCCCATTTCAGATATTTCTTGGCGAGCGCAATGTCGGGCCGGCGTTGCCTGGGATCGTCGGCCGGCAGGGCCTTGTGCACGATCTTCGACTTGCTCTTGGTCAGTTTGAGCACCTGTTCCGCCAACTCGAGCATGGTGAATTCGCCGGGGTTGCCGAGGTTCACCGGACCAACGGTCTCGGTCTGGGCCATCATGCGGACAAAACCCTCCAGCAGATCGTCCACATAGCAGAAGGACCGCGTCTGCTGGCCGTTGCCGTAAATGGTGATGCTTTCGCCCTTGAGGGCCTGGACGATGAAGTTGGAAACGACCCGGCCGTCGTTGGGGTGCATGCGTGGGCCGTAGGTGTTGAAGATGCGGACGACGCGGATATCTACCTTGTTCTCCCGGTGATAGTCGAAGAACAGCGTCTCGGCGCAGCGCTTCCCCTCGTCGTAGCAGGAGCGGCGGCCGATGGGGTTGACGTTGCCCCAGTAGCTCTCGGGCTGCGGGTGAACCGCCGGATCGCCGTAGATCTCGGACGTGCTGGCCTGAAACACCCGGGCCTTCACGCGCTTGGCGAGGCCGAGGCAGTTGATGGCGCCCATCACCGAGGTCTTCGTGGTCTTGATCGGATTGAACTGGTAGTGCGGCGGCGAGGCCGGGCAGGCGAGGTTGTAGATCTGGTCGACCTCGTACTTGAACGGATCGATGACATCATGGCGCACAAACTCGAAGCGGGGGTTGCTGAGCAGGTGGCCGATGTTGGCCTTGCTGCCCGTGAACAGGTTGTCGAGGCAGATGACCTCGTTGCCCTGAGCGAGGATTTTATCGCAGAGATGGCTGCCGAGGAAGCCGGCGCCGCCGGTGATGAGGATTCTCATGGGTAAAGTGAAAATAAGCCGGCCCGGGTTGGCGAGACTGCATTAAGACCTAGCGAAGCGAGGCGGCCGCCTCGCCGGCCTCATAGCGCTCAATCCACGCCCGGTGCCACGGAGCATAGTCGCCGGCCTCGATGTGGGTGCGGGCCTGCGCCACCAGGTCGAGGTAGAAATGGACATTGTGCAGGCTGACGAGGGTGCTCGCCAAGATCTCGCCGGCCATGACGAGGTGCCGCAGGTAGGCCCGGGAGAAATTACGGCAGGTGTAGTTGTCGAGGCCCGCGACCAGCGGATTCGGATCCGTGCGGTAGCGCTCGTTGCGCAGGTTGATCAGGCCGTCGGGGGTGAAGGCGGCGCCGTTGCGCGCGACCCGCGTCGGATGGACGCAGTCAAACATGTCCACGCCCAGGGCAATCATCTTCAGGATCTGCGGCGGTGTGCCGAGGCCCATCGTGTAGCGCGGCTTGTGGGCGGGCATGAACGGCGTCGTGGCGGCCACCTGCTTGAGCATTTCCGGCTCGGGTTCGCCCACGCTGACGCCGCCCACGGCATAGCCCGGAAAATCCAGGGCCGCCAGAGACTCCGCCGCCTCGCGCCGGAGATCGTCGAAGGTGGAGCCTTGGGCGATCGCAAAGACGTGATGGCCGGAGCCGAGGAAACCGTTGTCCGTGGCGATCTGCCGGCATTGCTGCGCCCAGCGGTAGCTGCGATCGACGGCGCGGCGGCATTCTTCCCGCGTGCACGGCCAGGGCGGACACTCGTCGATCACCATGGCAATGTCCGATCCGAGATTGGCCTGGATCGTCATCACTTCCCGCGGCCCGAGGAACAGTTTCTTGCCGTCGACATGCGATTGGAACGCGATGCCGTCGTCCCGGATGTCGCGCAGCTTGGCGAGGCTGAAGACCTGAAAGCCGCCGCTGTCCGTCAGGATGGGGCCATCCCAGGCCATGAATTTGTGCAGGCCGCCCAGATCGCGGACCAACTCCGACCCCGGCCGGAGATTGAGATGATAGGTGTTGCCCAGAATGATCTGGGCCCCCGTCTCGCGAATCTGGGCCGGCGTCAGCGCCTTGACCGTACCCTGGGTGCCGACCGGCATGAAAATAGGCGTCTCAACCAGGCCATGCAGCGTGCTCAGCCGGCCCCGGCGGGCGGCGGTGGCGGTGTCAGTCTTGAGGAGTTGGAAGGGGGTGGGCATCTGTAGCGGCGCTCTATGAGCGCCGTCCGCCGGTCATAGACCGCCGCTACCGCGCCAAACACACCCTGCCCCCAGTCTTGACCCTCTGTCAATTACCGGGTAGGTTTGTCAAAAGTGCTGCTGGTCATCGACAACTACGATTCATTCACCTTCAACCTGGTCCAATACTTCGGCCAGCTCGGGGTGCCCATGCGTATTTTTCGCAATGACGAGCTGACCGCGGCCGACGCCCTGAAGCTGAATCCTGACCAGATCCTCGTATCGCCCGGCCCTTGCACCCCATCGGATGCTGGCGTAAGTCTCGATATCATAAGGACATTCGCTGGCAAGAAGCCCATTCTCGGCGTTTGCCTCGGCCACCAAGCCATCGGCCAGCAATTCGGTGGCAAGGTGATCCGAGCCGACCGGCAGATGCACGGCAAGCTGTCGCCGATCAAACACCGCGGCACCGACATTTTCAACGGCCTGCCCTCCCCCTTCACGGCCACGCGCTATCATTCGCTGTTGGTTGAGCGCTCCAGCCTGCCGGATTGCCTCGAGATCACGGCGGAGACGGCCGAGGGCGAAATAATGGGACTGCGCCACAAACAATTCCCCGTTTTCGGTGTCCAGTTCCACCCGGAGTCCATCGCCACCGAAGGCGGCATGAGGATTCTGCAAAACTTTCTCACCTTAAATTAATTTGCCCACGGAACACACGGAACACACCGAAATGATTCTTCAGCAGATGCATTCTTCCGTGTATTCCGTGTGTTCCGTGGGCCCATAACCTCCCATGCGCTGCCCCAAGTGCACTTCCATTGAAGACAAGGTGATCGACTCCCGCATCGCCCGCGACGGCAACAACACCCGCCGCCGCCGCGAGTGTCTGGAGTGCGGCAACCGTTTCACCACCACCGAAACCCTGGTCCGCGACAGCATGGTCGTGGTCAAGCGCGACGGCCGCCAGGAACCCTTTGATCGCGACAAGCTCCTTCGCGCCGTCCGGGCGGCCTGCCACAAGCGACCCATCGACAATGAGCAGATGACCATGCTCATCGAGGATGTGCTCGATGCGGTCGAGGCCCTCTACGACAGCCAGGTGCCCACCAGCGCCATTGGCGAGCACGTCATGCAGCGCCTGCGCAAGACCGACCAGGTCGCCTACGTGCGGTTTGCCTCGGTCTACAAGGAATTCCGTGACGTCTCCGAATTCGTCCACGAAATCAGCAGCCTTGCGCCCGGCGAAACTCCCGTTATCCCGAAGCCCAAGAAATGACGCACCCCCTGCAACTGCGCCGGCTGCACTTCCTGAACGCCCTGCTCGCCCCGCTCACCGGGCACGACCTCTACCTGGCGCAACAGATCGACGACGCCATCAGCACCTCCCTGGGCGAAGCCGTGGAACGCGCGCCGAGCGACCCGGCCTTCGTCAATGCCGCCGCGAAACTTTTTGCACGCCTTTGCTCCACGCAGCCGGCGCACGGCTTTTTCCATTGGGACGCCCAGGCCGATGACACCGGGGCCACCCCGCTGTTCACCCGGGCCGGGGTGATGCAGGGCCTGAAGCAGCTCGCCGCCTTTCCCGAGTCCACCCTGCTCGTCACGAACCTGCGCGCCGCGCAGTGTCCGCCGACGCGGCGCTGGACAGCACGCCGCCGCCGCGACTACGACGAGACGCTGACCTTCATCCGCGACCTGGCCGCCGCCCGTTCCCGCCGGAATGCCAGCTTGAATCTTTTGTTTCTGTGAAACCACAGAACACATGGAATACACAGAAATCGGATTACTGACCTTCTGTGTTTTCAGTGGTTAGTCAGTCCCATGTCTAAAACGATTTTCCAGAAGATCATCGACCGCGAGATTCCCGCCAAAGTGGCGCACGAGGACGACCGCTGCATCGCCATCCATGATGTTAGCCCGCAGGCGCCGGTCCATGTGCTGATCATCCCGAAAAAGCTGATCGCCCGCGTCGGCGAGGCGACGCCGGCCGACGCAGGCCTCCTTGGGCACCTCTTGCTGACCGCGGCCGCCGTGGCGAAAAAACTGGGCCTCGCCGAGTCCGGCTACCGCCTCGTGATCAACCACGGCCGCGACGGCGGCGAGTCCGTGCCCCACCTGCATGTGCACCTGCTCGGCCAGCGCCCGATGGGCTGGCCGCCGGGTTGATGGAATTTTCGATTCTCGATTGCTGATTTTCGATTTGCCCGGCCCTTTCTGACCGTGACCGCCACTTTCTCAATCGAAAATCGAGAATCCAAAATCGAAAATTATTTCAGGTATTTCGCCAGCCAGGCGTGGAGTTCGCCATACCAGTACCGGCTGTCCTCGCCCCTGAGGATCCAGTGGCCGGCCTCGGGGAACACGAGCAGCTTGCTCGGCACATTGAGCCGCTGATTCAGGGCAAACCACGTGAGGGCATTGTTCAGGGGGACGCGAAAATCGACCTCGCCCACTGTGATCAGGATCGGCGACTTGAAGCCGGTGCCTTTCTCGTGATTGCCGGCCTGCAGCAGCGGACTCTGCTCGCGCCAGACCCTGCTGTCACCCCAGACCGGACCGCCCCCGTTCACCTCGCGGCCGAAGATACTGTCGCTGGTGCCCCACTGCATGATGAGGTCGGCCTCACCCGCATGGGAGATGATGCACTTGTAGCGAGTGGTGGTGGCCTGCAGCCAATTGGCCAGATGCCCGCCATAGCTGGCCCCGCCCGCCGCGAGGCGCGAGCCGTCGATGAAGCCATAGCGTTTCACCGCCTCATCCACCGCGGCGTTGAGCTCATCCGCGGGGCCCTTGAGCGGGTCGAGCTTGATGGACCGGGCGAACTCCTCGCCATAACCCGTCGAGCCCTTGTAGTCCGTCAGCAGCAGGACGTAATCGGAACCGGCCAGCAGGTGGTAGTTCCACCGCAGGACAAACGTGTCGTGCCACATGTTGGCGGCCCCGCCATGAATGACCATGAAGAGCGGGTATTTCTTCGCCGGATCGAAGCCCGCCGGCTTCACGATCATGTTGTGGATACTGCGCCCATCGGGAGCTTGAAATACGAAATGTTCCAGCGCCGGCAAGTCGAGCACGGCCGCCTTGTCGGTGTTGATTGAGGTCAGTCGCCGGGGCCCGCCGTTGAAGGCATATATCTCGGCCGGGCTGACGGCACTGTCCCACGTGCCGACCAGCGTCGCGCCACCGGCGCTGAGCCCGCCGATGCTGCCGGTCGCCGGCGAAGCTTCGTCGCGGATGTCGCCACCCGCGTAGCCGACCGAATGGAGTTGCTCGAGGCCGGCATGCTCGAAGGTAAAGAAGACCCGTTCGCTGCCCTTCGGCAGGACGAAGCGTGAAATCGAGCGGTCCAAATTGGCCGTGAGGAGTTTGCGCCCGGCCGCCTGGAAGGGCCAGGGAAAGCTCGCCAGGCGGCTCAGGTCATACACTTCCCCCGGGGTATTGGGTTCAGTCAGGCAGAAGAGCGTCTTGCCATCGGGGGCAAATGACAACGAGCCGTAGCTGCTGGCATCGTCGGTCAGCCGCTGCGGTTCGCCGCCGGTCGAGGGGACAGAGAAAATCTGGGCAGTCACAGGGGCACGGGCCGCCGTGTCGCGATTGATCGATGCGGAAAAAACAACGGCCGTGCCGTCGGGTGTCCACTCGGCCTCGAGGGCCTGGCCGTCTTCGCCCTGGGAACCGCCGAAACCGGGCCGGGCCGCCAGCTTGCTGCCGGCGAGCAGATCCCGCGCCTTGGCCCCGGCCTTGGCCTCCATCACAAAAATCCGGACCTTCTTGTCGTCGAGCCACTGGTTCCAGAAGCGCGGCGGAAATTGCTCGTAGGCCCGGGCGTTGTATTTGCGATCCTTGCGATCCTTGGCGGATTTTTTCACCTCATCCTCGCTGGTATTGCCGGGATAGACCTCGCTGACAAAAAGCAGCTGCCGGCCATCCGGGCTCCACTTCGGCTGGCGGGCCCCGAGGGTCAGGGTGGTCAGGCGCTCGGCCTCGCCACCCGCGAGATCGAGGAGATATATCTGCCCGGCCTCGTCGCCCTCCCGCTTGGCGGTAAAGGCCAGCTTCCTGCCGTCGGGTGACCAGCTCGCTCCACCCTCCCCGGATTTGCTATAAGTGATGCGCCGCGCCGGCGTGTCCGCCGTCAACGACTTGAGCCAGAGATCAGACCACTGCTCCTTGGCGTCATAGGCCGGCTCCGTGACGGAATACACGACCCACTGGCCATCCGGACTGGGCACGGGAGCGCCCACCCGCTTCATGAGCCACACCTCCTCATGGGTGATGGCGTGCTTCGCGACCGGGGTCTCGGCGGCGAACAGGAGCGACGCAGTCAATCCGAGCAGGACGAGGAACTTGGTTTTCATAAAATCAGGGATGCAATGATGCATCGGGCGCAATATGACCGTCAAGGGATCAGCTCATGGCCTGGCCTCATACGTGCCATCGGCTCTTTTTGCGACGAGCTTTTTTAGTTCCAAACCCATCAGGGCTGCCGCCACCGCCGGGGCGCCCAGGCCGGTCGCCGCCGTCAAGGCATCCACCCCCAGCCGGCCACCGCCACCAAAAGCGGCCACCACCTTCTGCTCCACCTCGCTCAGCTGTGGCATCAGCTGCTCCAGGACGCTCGCCTCCCCCTCGGCGGTAATAGCCCGGGGCCGCAAGCCGTCGAGATAGCTCAGCTCGTTCAGGATATCGTCCACGCTCGAGAGCAGCGTGGCGCCGTCGCGGATGAGCTGGTGGCAGCCGTGGCTGGTCGCCTGGTCGATGCGGCCCGGCACGGCAAAGATGAGCCGCCCCTGCTCGCCGGCGAAACGGGCCGTGATCATGGCGCCGCCCTGCACATCGCTCTCAACCACGACCACCCCCTCGCTGATCCCGGACACGACGCGGTTGCGCATGGGAAAAGACTGCTTGTCGGCTTTCCGCCCGAAAGGAAACTCCGAGAGCACCGCCCCGGTTTCCACGATGCGCCGGTAGAGGTCGAGGTTCTCCGGTGGATAGACAATATCGAGACCGCAGCCGAGGACCGCCGCCGTCCGGCCCCCGACGGAGAGGGCCCCCTCGTGCGCGGCCGTGTCAATGCCCCGGGCCAGGCCGCTCACGACGCAAAAGCCGAGCTGCGCCAGCTGGGCACCCAGTTTCTTTGCGACCGCTTGCCCATAGAGCGTGGTGCGCCGGCTGCCCACCACGGCGATGCAGGGCTGCTCGAACATATAGCCGCCCTTGCGATAAAGGCCGATGGGCGGGTCGTTGATTTCCTTGAGCAGCTTCGGGTATCCCTCATCGCGCGCGGTGATGAAGGTCGCCTCCGCCTGCACCAGGCGGGCTTCCTCCCGCGAAAGATCGAAGTGCGTGCGCCAGTTCACCAGCGCCGCACTGGTTTCGGGGCCCACGCCGCGCACCGCTTCGAGCCGGCGGCGATCGGCCGCGAGGATCTCACGCGGATCATCGCCGAATTGTTCCAGCAGCCGGTGGAGGGTGATGGGGCCGATGTTGGGCAGGTCGTTCAGGACCATGAAGGCCTGTCGCTCGGTCAATGGGTCGGTCATGACTAGGGGGTGAGCGCCGGCCCAAGCTGCTCTAAAAGTTGCGACGTCTCTACGACGACCTGCCCCTGAGCGCGAGCCAGTAAATCCGCCGCCCGGCCATGCCAGACCACGCCCCGACAGGCCGCCAGCA
>JBAXWQ010000145.1:0-8295 GCA_037128315.1 Opitutia bacterium
GGCCTGCCGGACGGTCTGTCGGGGTACGAACTGGCCAAGATCGCGGCCCAGCGCCAGCAGGACCTGAAGGTGCTCTACACCACCGGATACGCAGGCGCGCACAAGCGCGACGGCGGTGACGACGAGGACGAGCAGATGCTGCGCAAACCCTACCGCGGGGAGCAGCTGGCCGGACAGAACACCCGCATTTTGCACGGCACCAAAACCGACCTGCTGCCCCTCCGCCGGAAGGATGGCGCCACCGCCCCCCAGCTGGCCGGCGAGGGCTGGCTTTGTCGCCAGGATGAGTCGGCGTTCTTTGCCGAGTGGAACTTCACACCCTGGACCGGCGGCGGGCCGCCGCGGCTGGTCGGCGCCTACCAGGACCAGACGAAGCTCAAGAGCCTGCGTGAGGTGCTGCTGCAGTCGCAGAAGCTGGACACGATCGGCCTGCTCGCCGGCGGCGTGGCGCATGATTTCAACAACCTGCTGTCCGTGATCAACGGGTACTGCGAGATCATGGGCCCCAAGCTGGCCGCAACTCCGGCGGCGCAGAAGGACCTGCAGGAAATCCAGCGCGCCGGGCTGAAGGCCTCGGCCATCGCCCGCCAGATCCTGGAGTTCAGCCGCCGGCGGGAAACCGAGATCAAGGTGGTGAATTTCAACACCCTTATCCGGGAAATCGTCGAAATCCTGCGCCGGATTGCCGGCGAGGAAATCACGGTGGAGTTGCGGTTGGCCTCCAACCTCGGCAACACCCGCATCGACCCCACGCAATTCCAGCAGGTCCTGCTGAATTTCTGCTTCAACGCCCGCGATGCCATGGTGGCGGGGGGCAAGCTCACCATTCGCACGCGCAACCACCACGTCCAAAGCGACGCCGACCGCCCGGTGGCCGGGATGCCGTTGGGCCGCTACACCGTCATGAGCATCTCCGACACCGGCCATGGCATGGCGCCCGAGGTGGTGGGCAATATCTTTGCGCCGTACTTCACCACCAAGGATCACGGCACGGGCCTGGGCCTGGCCACCGTGCTCGGCATCATCCGGCAGGCCGATGGCCACATTGCCGTGCAAAGCACCCCGGGGCAGGGCTCCACGTTTGAGATTTTCCTGCCGGAAACCCCCGAGCTGGAGCAGACCCCCGTGACCAAGCTCGGCGCGCTGCCCGGGACACGGGGTAGCGAAAAAATCCTGCTGGTCGAGGCGGACGAGGTCCTGCGCAAGATGATCGCGGGCATCCTCGCCACGGATGGCTACACGGTGGTGGACGCCGCCACGCCCAAGGCGGCGCAGGCCCTGGTCGAGTTGGACCCGCGGCAGCCGCAGCTTGTCCTCCTGCCGGCGACGGGCAAATCAGGGCTGGCCCTCGTGCGGCACCTCGCCACCGCCAACTCCCGGCTGCGGTTGATCAGCACGGCCGCGGAGCCACCGGCGACCACCCTGCCCGGCTTTCCACCCAAGAGCATGATCCACCTGCCCAAGCCCTTTGCCTTGAGCACGCTTTTGCGCAACATTCGCACGCTGTTGGATGGATGAGCGCTGAGATGATGCCGACAAGCGGTGCAAGCATCCTACCAGAGAAACCTGACCGCCCATGACCAGCCTCCATCTGCTCCCCGTCCGCACCGCCGGCGCCGCCGAGAACATGGCGCTGGATTTCCTGCTGTTGCAGCGCTACCCGCGGCCGCTCGCCCCGCGTTTCCGGCACTACGAGTGGCGCGGGCCGGCCTGCACCTTCGGCTTCAGTCAGAAGATTGAATTTGTCCGGGCGCATTTGCCCTCCGTCGCCAAGGCTATGGAGGGCACGGCCATTCTGGAATCCTTGGATCTCTGCCGCCGGCCCACCGGCGGCGGCATCGTCGATCATCGCACGGACTGGACCTATGCGCTCGTTTTGCCCCGCGGCCATGGGCTCTACGATGAACGCGCCGCCCAATCCTATCGCATCGTGCACGAGTGCCTGACCACCGCGCTGGTGGCGCTGGGACAGCCGGCGGCGGTGAAACTGTCCTGCGCCCCAGTGGAGCGCGTTGACCCCGACGCGCTTTCCGGAGCAGCGCCTTGTGGTCAAGCCGCTCCACCTTCCGGTGTTTGCTTCCAGCGGGCCGAACTCTACGACGTGGTGAACACGGTAAATGGGACCAAGATCGCCGGCGCCGCCCAGAAGCGCAACAAGCACGGTTTGCTTTTCCAGGGCTCGATCGAGAAGAACAGCGTCGGCCCAGTCGACTGGGAGGATTTTGCCGAACGTTTCACTGCTGCCCTTGCCGTGGCTTTGGGCGCAACCGCGGCCGCCACCCCCTGGCCCGAGCTGAACGAGGATGAAGTCACCGGCCTGATCGAGCAGTACTCCTCGCCGGAGTGGCTGGAATATCGCTGAAGCGGATTGCCCGTGTAGCCACAGGCCTCCGTGCCTGTGGAAATGTCGCTATCGAGTGGGCTCGGCGCATTTTCAAAAAGGTCTTCGCGCTGTTCGCGTCTTCGCGTGCCACAGAGGGTATCATCGACCAATATCACGCGAAGGCGCGAAGGACGCGAAACAACCCATCAGGACAAATCACTCGCCGCGATTCCTCCGCCTTTGACTCGGCGCGCTCCCCCGCCATCGTCCCTCCCATATGAAATTCTCCCGCCTGGTTGTCTTCAGCCTCACCCTGGTGCTGTCGGTTTCCGTCCTTGCCGCCGACAAGCGCCCGATCACCCCGCAGGACCTCTGGGCCATGAAACGGGTGGGCGCCCCGGCCCTCTCCCCTGACGGGAAGTCCGCCATCGTCAGCGTGACGGAGTGGTCGATCGAAAAAAACAAATCCACGGCCAGCCTCTGGCTGGTGGAGGTGGCCGGCGGCACGCTCCGCCGCCTGACCTATGCGTCGTCCAGCGACAGCTCGCCGGTCTGGAGTCCCGACGGCCGGCGCGTGGCCTTCGTTTCCAAACGCGGGGACGACGAAACCAATGCGCTTTATGTGATGAATCTGGACGGAGGTGAGCCCGAGAAAGTCCTCGAGCTCCCCTACGCCGTCTCCAACCCCAAGTGGCTGCCCGACGGCGGCCGGCTGGTCGTGGCCACCACCGTGATCCCCGAGCTGGCCGGGTCGCTCGCCAAGACCGACCTCGCGGCCATGAAGAAGGAAATCAAGCGCCGCAAGGATTCCAAGATGACGGCGAAGGTGACCGAGAACCGCCAATACCGCTATTTCGACCACTACCTGACGGACAATCTCGCCAACCGACTTGTGCGCGTGGACCTCGCGACCAAGGAAGTGAAGGACCTGACCCCGAAGTGGGACCGACCCTTCACGGTCAGCGGCGATATCGGCTACGACCTGTCGCCCGACGGCAAGAGCATAGCGCTGACGATCAACACCACGCCGCCGCCCTACCAGGCGTTTCCCAATCACGACGTCTACCTCCTGCCCGTTGATGGCACCGGCGCGATGCAGAACCTGACGCTTGAAAACAAGGGGGATGACTCCGGCGCCGTGTTCGCGCCGGACGGCAAGTCGCTGGTCTTCGGCCGGCAGGAAACGCCTTACTACAGCGGCGAATTCTCCAAGCTGTGGCGCCACGACCTGGCGACCGGCCAGAACACCCCGCTGACCGACGCGCTCGACTACGGCATCGACAGCGTGAGCTTTTCCGCCGACGGCCAGACGCTGTGGCTCACCGCCGAGGAAAAGGGCGTGCTGCCGATCTTCCGGATGAAGGCGGACGGCACGGGCTTCACGGGGGTTTACCAGCAGGGCACGTCGACCGCGGTCGACACCAAGGCTGGCACCATCGTTTTCCTCAATGACACCACCAGCCGCCCCGCCGAACTCTTCGCCCTCGATGCGGCCACCGGCCAGGCTCGGCAGCTGACCCATTTCAATGATGCCCTCGTCGCCCAGCTCGATCTCGGGAAAGTCGAGAGCTACTGGTTCACCGGTGCGAACCACGAGCAGATCCAGGGCTGGCTCGTCTATCCTCCCGGCTACGACGCCAAGAAGACCTACCCGCTCGTCGAGCTGATGCATGGCGGCCCGCACACGATGTGCCGCGACAGCTGGAGCTACCGGTGGAACACGCACGTGTTTGCGGCGCCGGGTTATGTCGTCACCTGGGTGAATCGCCACGGCTCGACGGGATTCAGCGAGAAGTTTTCCCGGAGCATCCTCAACCAGTGGGGCGACATGCCGTTCGAGGACATCATGCAGAGCGTGGATTTTCTCCTGAAGAAGATGCCCAACCTCGACTCCACCCGGATGGCGGCAGCGGGCGCCAGCTATGGCGGCTACATGGCCGCGTGGGTGCTCGGCCACACGGATCGCTTCAAGGCCATCATCGACCACGCCGGCGTGAACGACTCATACGCCCAGTACGCCACGGATGTGCCGCATGGTTTTCCTGAGGTCATGGGCGGCAAGCCCTGGGACAACATTGAAGGTTTGCAGAGGGAGAATCCGATGTTCTACGCCAAGAACTTCAAGACCCCCACCCTGATTCTCCACGGGGAAATCGATTACCGCGTACCCTACGGCAACGGCCTTGTGCTTTACGGTGTGCTGCAGGCGATGAAGGTGCCATCACGCCTCGTGGTGTTCCCCGACGAGAACCACTGGGTGCTGCATCCGCAGAACGCGATCTACTGGCACTGGGAGATGCAGAGCTGGCTGGCCCGCTACATCGGCGGCAAGCCGGCGCTGGAGAAGCCGGTGTTCGAAAGCGCCGAGGGAAAGTAACCGTATCTGTAGAATTTGCTGTAGGAGGGGCTTTATGCCCCGATTCGACGTTCCCATCGGGGCATAATGGTCAGCGGAGTTGATTCAGTTTTCTAGGACGGCGGAACCCGTTGATGGCTCGTCGGACCTCCGCGCACGATCGGAGTTAATTCTGTTTTCTATTTACATCCAACTCGACCTTGATTGGGGCAGCGGGCGATTCCTCTGATCTTCACCCTAATTTCCGGCGTTCATGACACCGGCCATGATTAAGGGCGTCCACCGACTGACTCAATCGTTGGCCAAGCAATCAGATCCGTTGCATGCGCGCGTGATTTGCCGCTCGGATCGATTTCGCCAAGCGGAGCGAGGTGTAATCGCCAGCCCGTTCCAACTGCTTCAAAACGCTGAGCACGTCGCAGACTTCCCGATTTTGGCTCATCTTCAGCTTGGTTTCCAATCGCGTGATCGGAATCTCAAAAGCGACAATCGCCTTGGCGTTGTTCGCCAAGTATTCGCCTGCCAGGGCCCGGGAGTTGTAAGCGGAACCGGCGGGTTCGTAGGCGTCCACTGTGCAGTGGAGCAATTCGACGGCGGTCGTGTCATCTGTGATGATCCGGGGCGTGCCATACACGTGCACCGCCTCGTAATTCCAAGTTGGTACATGCGGCAGAGAACCCAGGGTCTCATACCACCTTGGGGAGATGTAGCCGTGCTCGCCCTGAAACAGCACCAACACCTCGCTAGCTTTCTCGAACGTCTTCCACTGCGGGTTGGCGCGGGCGACATGGGCGAACAGGGCGCCCTGCGGCCTTCCTTCCGAGGGTTCGGCGTAGAGAAACGGGAGGTGGGTTCCGATCATTCCCTCGCCGCCGGACGAGACCAGGACGCCAAAGCTGTTCGCCCGGATGATGGTCACGGCTGTAGCCAAATCCTCGATGCGGAAATATGAGGGAGAATACATGGATGGAGCTGACAAGGGAAAGTCTGGGACCGCAATTCCAGTTTGCTGCTGCTTATTTTGCCTAGTGTCCTCTGCATGATAGGGCCGGCGGCGACGAGGTATCTAAAACGGAAATAGCTCCGGGGAAAAACAGAATTAACTACGCGGACCAACGCGCCCATCGGGGCATAAAGCCCCTCCTACAGTTTCGGCGCCGCCAGACTATAGATGTAGTGATCCACGTGGTGATCGTACAGCCACTCGGCCTTTTTTAATGTGCTCACTTTCGTGAAGCCCAACCGCTCGGGAATCTTTTGCGCGCGGAGATTGCCGGTGGCGACGGCCACGACCACCCGGCCGACCTTGAGATCGGTGAAGGCGTCTTCGATCACCGCCCGGCAGCAGAGCGTCATGGTGCCCCGGCCTTGGCTGTCCGGGGCGATCCAGTAGGCGGGAAACCCGATGCGGTTGGCCCAGTCGATCCGGTTGTGGCCGATGACGCCCACGAGCCGGCCCATTGACCAGATGCCGCAGGTGAAGGCGCGGGATTCCTTATAATCCCGGAGCGTGTCCTTGATGTATTTCTCCGAGTCCCCCACCCGGTTCGTGGCATCGACCCACGGCAGCCACTCGCGCAAAGACACCCGGTGGGCGTCGACCACGGCAAACAGCGCCGGGGCGTCGGCCAGCTGCAGCTGGCGCAACTCGAGCCCGGGATTGATCAGGTGACGGAGCATGGGGGTGAAAAAACGTTTAGCGAAACCGGGGTGTAGGAGCCTGCTTGCAGGCGATTTTACGCGCCAGCAATGGATGGACGTGCCGAATCGCCTGCAAGCAGGCTTCTACAAAGGAGGGAGCGAGCCGCGGGCATAACAAGGCCTAAACCACCCCCGCAAACTGCGGATGCGATTCGATGCGACGCTCGAAGGCCGTCTTTTCGTTATCAGCCAGGCCGGCCGGGAACTTCGAAATACTCCGCCCCCAGCGGCCGAGCCACTCCGCGCCGAGCAGCTTGGGTGCCGCCGGATGCAGCGACGCCCCATCGGCGCGAGTAAAAGCGAGCGTGGTGTCCGCCTTCGGCCCGGTGCCGAAGCCTTCCGCCACGAAGAAGCCCGCCGTCAGCAGCGACACGCGCACGGCGGTGGCCGATGAATAGGTGTAGAGCGCGGCGGACTTCGGCGCGCAGTGCCGATGGATCCGGGCAAATACTTCCGGCGTCCACAACCCGGTGTCGGTCTTGGCGGAGAAAGGATCGTAGTAGATGTCATCCGGAATTTTCGACGACTCCAGAAAATCGAGAAAATCCCCGTGGTGCAGTTCCCACTCCATCAGGCCGGACGCATGCTGCCAGCGGCCGTGCTCCAAAATCGCATGGGGGGCGCCATGGCGCAGGTGGGGAAAGTGGCTGGCGAATTTCGCCGCCAATCTCAGCGGGTCCAGGTCGATCTCGAAGCTGACGATCCGCAGCGGCCGCAGCGCGGCCGGCCCGTGCTCGGCCAGGGCTTTTTCAAAACAATGCAGGGCGGCCATCGCGTTGGACGCGGCGCCGATCCCGACATCCCAGATCACCCATTCAGCCTCGTCGCCGTCGCGCTTCAGGAGGCGGCCGGCCAAGCCGGACTGCTCGACGTAAAGCTTCTGCGCCTCGTCGCTCGGCCGGTTGACCGAGTGCATCACCTCGCCCGAGCTGATCTGCCGGATGCTGGAGTAGCCTGCCGGACTCGTGACGATGTCGTAGTCGCCCAGGTGCTTGGTGCGGGCCAGGCCGCGCTTTTTCACCGGGTGGATCACGTTCTCCTCGTCGCTGCGGCCGAGCTCCGTCCGGTTCTTTTCATAGAACGCGATGAAGTCGTCGCGCAAAATGGCCGCGCGCATGTCGCGCATCAGCCGGTGATAAAAGGCGAAGTTGTGGATGCCGAGCAGATGCCAGCCGAGCATCTCGTCGGCCTTGACCAGGTGGTGCAGGTAGGCCCGGGAGTAATTCCGGCAGGTCGCGCAATCGCAGCCGGCCTCGAGCGGGGCTTCCGCCAGCTTGTGGGTGATGCGGCGCAGCTGCACCTTGCCGCGGGCGGTGAAGGCCACGCCGCGCTGCGCCAGCTGGCCGGGGATGATGCAGTCAAACATGTCCACCCCGCGGTGCACGGACTCGAGCAGGTCGAGCGGCGTGCCCACCCCCATCAGGTAGCGCGGCAGGTGCGGCGGCAGCTGGTCGGTCACGAAGCCGGTGAACTCGTACCGCTGCTCTGCGGTTTCCCCCACGGCGAGGCCGCCGATGGCCAGGCCGTCAAAGGGCATTTCGCGCAGGAAAGCGGCGCTCTTTTCCCGGAGATCATGGTGGCAGGCCCCCTGCACGATGCCGAAGAGGGCCGCGGGCGAGTCGCCGCGGGCCTGCAGCGAGCGCTGGGCCCAGCGGTGGGTCAGCGCCATGGCGGCCTCCGCCTGCGCATGGGACGCGGTGGACGGGATGCACTGGTCGAGCACCATCATGATGTCGCTGCCGATGGTCTTTTGCATCTCGATGCTGGATTCCGGCGACAGCATGTAGAAGTCCCCGTTGACATAGCTCTGGAAGCGAGCCCCCTCCTCGTTCATCGCCCGCTCCGTCGGCAGGGAGAAGATCTGGAACCCGCCCGAATCGGTCAGCACCGGGCCGGCCCAGTTCATGAACCGGTG
>JBAXWQ010000146.1:0-8240 GCA_037128315.1 Opitutia bacterium
TGGGGTAGAAAATGGCCGCGGTCTAACCGCAGCCGCAGTCACTGATCGGTTCCGCAAGCTCGCACAGTCGGTCGTAGTAGGCGTCCTCCGACAGCCCGAGCGCAGCGGCGCCGAAGGTCAGGGCATCGTCGGACGAGGCAAATTCGCCGTAGTTCACCAGCACCAGCTGGTATAGCACCAGCGCGGGCACGTCCGGCAGCTGGGTCATGAACAGCGGATGGACAAACATCGTGTAACCCTCCTCGGGCCGCGGGCCCCGGGCGACCGGATGGGCCACCTCGCCGGCCTGCAGGGACTCGGCGTTGAACTCGAGCGTGCAGGGGTAGCGCACGCACTCGCGGTCCTCCAGAATCAGCTTCAGCTCCGGCCAGCCGATGGCCGGGCCGTACTTGGCCTGCAGCTCCGCGCCCTTGGCGGCCACATGGGCGTTGAGCGATACCCGGACGTCGTCGGCGGTGAGCTGCGTCGGCATGGAACGGGGCCGGTCAGGAGTGCGAAGTGACAGAGGTCTCGGCCACAATATCGTTGGGGCCGGGCTCGGAAATGCCCTCATTGGCCTTGGAGAGCCGCCCCTGGAGGATCGGCACGGACATGCGCAGGAAGATGGTGTAGCAGAGCAGACCGAAAGCCCAGATGCCGAAGCAGACCAGCGTCTCGTTCAGGGACGGCGTGTATTCGACGATCGCGCCAAGCGGTGTCGGGATGAAGCCCGGGATGACGAGGCCCATGCCCTTCTCAATCCAGATGCCCACGATGCTGAGCACACAGGCGACATTGAGGTACCGCAGACCGCGGCTGACGGGCAGCACGAGCAGCACCATCGCAATGAGATTGAACGTGATGGCGGACCAGATCCACGGCACCAGAGCGTGGTGGCCGTGCAGTCCGAGGAAGAGGTACTTCGCCGAGGCAACGTGGAGATTGCCCGAGTAGAACTCCTTGAATACCTCGCACACCAGCAGGAACACGTTGATAATCATTGAGACCTGCACGATGCCGCGCAGGGTGAGCAGAGCCTTGTCCGTGATGCGGTAATGGGTGGTGCTGCGGATGATCTGGAGCGCGAGGATGATGATCGCCGGACCGGCGGTGAAGGCCGAGGCGAGGAAACGCGGACCGACGATCGAGGCATTCCAGAACGGCCGCCCACCGAGACCGACATAGAGGAAGGCTGTGACGGTATGGATGGAGACCGCCCAAATGATCGCGGAAAACACAAAAGGAATGTAGAACCACTTGGTGGGCTTACGGTTCTGGTATCGGCAGTAGAGCAGGTAGCCGCAGATATGGACGTTCAGCAGCAGGTAGCCGTTGAGCACGATCACGTCCCAGCTCAGCATGGATGCAGGAAAGTTCATCTGTCCGAGCCCTGGAATCAGGTGCCAGAAGCGGTCCGGCCGGCCGAGGTCGACCGTCACGAACATGAGGCACATTATGATCGCCGCCACGGCGAGCAATTCGCCGAAGATCACCAAGTCGTGCAGCTCCTCGTTGTCGTAGATGTAGACCGGGATGACCATCATCACCGCCGCGGCGGCTACGCCGACGAGGAAGGTGAAGTTGGCGATATAGACGCCCCACGAGACCTCGTCAGACATGCCGGTGACAATCAGGCCGTGGGCGAACTGCTTGGCGTAGGCATTGAGTCCGAGAAGGATAATGACGGTCAGCACCCCCATCCAGCTGTAGTAGCGCCAGTCGCCGACGAAGGCGACCCGAGCGCACCGCCGGAGGAAGACAAGGTAGTTTCGGGCGGCGGTGATCATACGTCGAAGTAGTAGAAGAAGCGGGGATTGGTCCCAATGTCCTCCTTAAGCTGCATGAAGACACGCTTGGTGCGCAGGATCTGGGAGATCTCGCTGTTGGGGTCGAGGATGTTGCCGAACTTGCGCGAGCCGGTCGGGCAGACCTCGAGGCAGGCCGGATAGCGTCCAGCCCGCGTGCGCTGCACGCAGAAGTGGCATTTTTCCATCACGCCCTGACTCCGGGGCCGGTTGCCCAGGTAGGACATGTTCGGGTTGAGCCGCTCGGCCGGGATGGAGGGCTTGGTGAAGTTGAAGCGGCGCGCCCAGTAGGGGCAGGCGGCCTCGCAATAGCGGCAGCCAATGCACCAGTTGTAGTCGATCACCGTGATGCCGTCCGTTTCCTGCCAGGTGGCGTTCACGGGGCAGACCTTCACGCACGGCGGGTTGTGGCATTGCTGACACTGCACCGGCATGTAGAAAAAGCCCTTTTCCGGCACCTGCTCCGACGCGTAATTGTGGTCGCCCTTCTCCAGGTCGAAGGTGCCGTGGGGCATCTTCAGCACGCGGATGTATTGAATCTCGGGGCTGCGCGACTGGTTGTTCTCCGCCACGCAGGCGTGCACGCATTTGCGGCAGCCGATGCAGCGGGAGAGGTTCAGCGCGTAGACAAACTCGACGCCATCCATCGGCCGCAGGTCGCGGACGTGGGGACGGACGCCGTATTCCTTCTCCACCTCGCCCTCAATGCGCTGCAGGACCTTCGCCATGTCCTCCGGCGTGAGCTCCTTGTAGTACTTCTGCATGAACTGCTGGGCAGAAGTGATGTCCTCCATCTCGAACAGCGGCTTGAGGCTGGCGGCGACCGCCGCGAGCCCGGTGGCCAGCACGGCGGAAGTGCGCAGGAAACTGCGCCGGGTTACGCCTGCGTCAGGTGCGGTCAGGGGGTCGTGGGGTGCGGGCGCCGGCATGTCAGTGGGTGGAGGGGGATTCGGGAGTGTGGGTGACCTCACCCGTGCCATGGAGGGTGTGCGGCCCGGGGGCCGGCTTGCGTCCGGGGAAACGGGGAGAATGCGGATTGTGGCAGTTCACGCAGTCCTTCTTCACCGCCGGGCCGAGCTTGGTGTTCCAATAGCCGTTGCTGCGGCCATGGGCCCCGGAATCCCAATCGCGGTAGGTCGGGCCGTGGCAGCTGCCGCACAGCTCGGTGCTGTTCTCGAGCTTCAGCTCACGGCCGTCGCGCGGCTGCAGCGTGGTGAGGTTGGTCTCGTTATGGCAGTTGAAACAGTTGTTGTTCCGCCCGTGTGAACCGTGGCCCATCACGATGTTCACGTGCTCCTCAGGAATCAGGAGCTTGTGGTTCTCGTCATAGCGCAGCGGCGGCGGCTGGCCCTTTTCGTGGCAGGCGTAGCAGTCGAAATCAGACAGGTCCTCCTTGGCGCGGATCAGGTCGGCGTAGGTCCGCCGCACCGTGGTGGGATCAAGGATGGCCTTGTCCACCAGCGGAATCTTCGCCCGCGGGGCCGGATAGCCCCAGGAATCCGACAGGAACGCCGCCGCGAGGCCGATGAAGACCACCGCGAGGCCGGTGAGCACCATCGGGGTCCGATTTTGAGGATGCATCGCGTGCGACGTGTGGGGGATGGGTGGTGGCTGTAACGCTTACTTCTTCAGGGTACGGAAATACTTCACCAAGGCGGTGACGTCGTCATCCGACAGGCCCTCAACGGCCTTCATGCGGACCTTGCCGCTCTTGTCCTTCGTGCCCAACTTGATGGCCTTGAAGGCTTCCTCGTCGGTGAAACCGGCCTGCACGGAAGCGTCCGTGTAGTTCTTGATGCTGAGCTTCTTGCCCATCTTGGTGTCACCGTTGCCATCTTTGCCGTGGCACTTGGCACATTGGTCATTCCAGGCGGTGGAGGCGTCGAACCCGTAGGCGGCGACGGCGAGGCTTGAGAGGGCGGCAATAGTCAGAAGGGCGCGTTTCATGGCGTGTAAGATCGGACGTGGGGTAGGGTTTAACCGAGCGCGTGAGTATTACCGAATTCCGACCATCCTACTAACCGCGCGTTGGTGAAATATACGCATATCTTGCGATTGCGGATGGAGGGCAGGGAATGGAGCGCACGGCGCGCCCCGCCCCACCTCGGCTGACACGTCCCGTGTCAGTCGAGGTGGGGGATGCCCGGGCGTACTTGCTCGGGGATTCTGTTTAGTGCCCCAGGCGGGACAGCATCGCGTAGACAATGAGCGCCAGCAGGATCAGGCCGGTGCCGAAGAAGACAAAGCCCATGGCCTTGGCGACCTTCTTGCGGCCCTCCCATTCGTCCTTGATGGCATAGTCCTTGAGGCGGCCGGTGAGGACTAGGCGGTCATACCAGCGCTTCCGCTCGTGCAGCATCTCGGTCTGAGAGATGCGGCCGGAGAAGATGACGGTGTCCATCGGGAACTTCTCGATGCGGAAGTGCGTGTTGAAGAAGTGGAAGGTGAAGATGAAGCCCGCGGCGAGCAGGGCCTCGTCGGAGTGGATGACCCCGGCGATGTTGATGATCCAGCCGGGCAGGAACAGCGTGAAGAACTTCGGGAACCAGAGGATCAGGCCCGACACGCCGATCATGAAGATGCCCCAGAACACCGCGAAGTAGTCGAAACGCTCCCAGTAGGTCCAGCGGTCGAACTGCGGCCGCGGGCCCTTGCCGAAGAACCATTTCTGGTGGGCGATGAAGTCATGCCAGTCCTGGAAGGACGGCACCATCGAGTCGGGCCCGAAGAGGGCGCGCCAGAAGCGCATGAGCTCGATGCGGCCGGTCTCCGGATTGCGGATCGACTGGCGCCGCGCCCACAGCGAGGTGGCGAGTTCGCCGAGGTGGAGCACAAAGTAGGTGAAGGTGACGATGGCGCCGAAGTGGTGCAGCGACCGCGCCACGCCCGCCCCGCCGATGAAGTGGAAGAGCACCCGGGCCCAGTCCGTGTAGTAGAACTTCAGCGGCATGCCGGTGATCACCAGCAGCAGGAAACTCGTGACGACGAGCATGTGCAGGAAGCGCTCGAAGGGGTTGAAGCGCGTGTACTGCACGTCGTCCGCGTTCGACTTGATGACGGCTTCCCGGAAGGTCTTGGAATCGGTCAGGAAGAGGTAGATCGAGCGGAAGAGCCAGAAGAGGGTGTGCAGCCCGAAGAAGCCGAACGTGCCGATCAGCAGCGCGGTCATGAACAGGAAGACCTTGTTCAGCACCGGGTAGTTGACCTTGTCCAGCGGGTTGGCGTGCGGCTGGTATTCCGTGAACTTCGCGTTGACGCCGGCGTGGCACTGCGAGCAGGTGCTGACGATCTTGTCCTTGGACAACCGGGAGCGGGGATCGCTGACCGGGAACACATCGTGGTGGCCGTGGCAGTCGTAGCAGGCGGCGACATCCGACGCGACGTTGGGTTGGCCGAGCGCCATCGCCTTGCCGTGATAGGTTTCGCGGTAGTGGTCCAGGCGGTCGGCGTGGCACTTGCCACAGCTCTGGTCGCTCAGGCCCTTGAAATGCGCGGTCGCCGGCTTCTCGATGTCGTGCGCGCTGTGGCAGTCCGTACAAACGGGGCCCTTCTTGTCGCCCTTGACGAGGAGCTGGCCGTGCACGCTGGCGTTGTAGGTGTCCTCGATGCCGACGTGGCACTTGCCGCAGGACGTTGCAATGTTGGCGTGGTTGGAGTGCGAGTTCTTGTCGATGCTGCGCTTGATGTCGTGGACCCCGTGGCAGTCATTGCACGACGGCGCCACGATCAGGCCCATCTTGATCAGCGCGCGGCCGTGGATGCTGTCGAGATAGTGGCCGGCGGCCTCGGACTGGCCCATGCGGTACTCCTTGGTGAGCTTGGCGTCGTCGTGGCATTTTCCGCAGGTCTTGGGCAGGTTCAGCTTGAACACCGGCGAGTCGGCCTGCTTCACCGGCAGCATGTCATGCGTGCCGTGGCAGCTCGTGCAGGAGGCGGAGTCGGTCCCGCCCATCTGGTGGCTGACGCTGTGGATGCTCGTCGCATACTGCGTGGTCTCATGCTCATGGCAGGAGGCGCACTGCGCCGGCGGCAGCTTGGAGTCATGCGGGGTTTCCGTGATCGTGGCGTGGCAGTCGACGCAACTAAGCTTGCCGTGGACGGACTTCGCAAAGACCTCGGGCCGCACGCCAATCCATTCGGCGGCCTGGCCTTTCTGGCGCGGCTTGAACTCAGCCTCATGGCAGTCCAGGCATTCGCTGTTCGGCACGGCCGCGGGCTTGACCGGAGCCACCGGGGTGCCGGCGCCAAAGGCGAACCCTGCCATTAAGAAAAAAAGTCCTGCCGGCCAGCGCGCCAGTCGGGGTGAGAAGGGCGTAGCGATATTCATGACTGCACGAAGTATAGGGAAATCCCGCCACGCGGACTACGCAGGCATTGCCGGTTCAGGTGCAAATCTTGTCTCAATCTGTCCGGCTCGATCCAAGACCGGCAACGGCGTGAGACGGCTGGCTGGCCCGCGCCGAGATCCAGCCGCAGCCCGGCCACCCGCCACCCCAGGCGTCTATTCCTCAGGCAGGCCGCGGACCGCCGAAGGCAGATCCGCGGCCAGGAGATGAGGGGGTAAGATCAGGCGGCGCTGCCAGGGGGCCGGTCATCCGGCGCGGGTGCCGGCGGGGTCGCCGGCGTCACCGGTCCGGAGTTGGCGCGTTCCGCGGCCTTCATTTCCTCGAGCTGGAGCGGATGCTCCTCCAGCATTTCGCCCTCGGACATCCGCCCGGTGAGCCAGGACAGGTTCATGGGGTAGACGTCGGGGTTGAAGATGATCCAGTAGAAATGCCAGACGATGATGGCGAGCGTGGCCAGGACCGCCTCGTAGAAGTGGACGAGCCGCGAGATGTCGAAGCCCAGCTTGGTGATGTAGCCCATCGAGGCGTTGTCGAACCACAGGATCGCCCCGGTGAGGGTCATGAGGGCGGTGCCCCACGCCATCGCCCAGTATTCCGCCTTCTCGATGTAGCAGAAGCGGCCGAACGCCGGCTTCTCCTTGGCCAGCCCGAGGTTGTACTTGAGCACGCCCCAGGGGTCGGTGACATCGCGCCAGCGCGGCAGCATGGCGCAGAACAGCACCCGGCCCGGGGCAGTGAAGGCCAGATAGCAGACGTGCCACACGCCGCTGGCCAGCATCACGACGCTGGCGATGCGGTGCGCGAGGCCCCGCAGCTCAAACGCCTGGGCGCTGAGGTGCCGGATGCCCGTGACCCACCAGGCCTCGGGATAACGCAGCATGAAGCCGGTCACGACCAGGGCTGTGAAGCTGAGGACGAGCACGGCGTGCTGCAGGCGCTCGTTCACGCTCATCCGCAGGTAGAGGCGGTGCGCGACGTGCAGCTCGCTGGCCTCGCCTTTCTGGACGGCGAGCTTGTGGCGCGTCTTTTTCAGGAAATCGAGGAGGTTGTGCAGCACCATGCCGCCGATGACGGCCAGGATCAGCGCGACGTAGAATGTGGAGATCCAATAGAGCCACGGCGAGGCCTCGCGCTGCGTCTCACTGGCGTGCACGGCGCCGACCGAGAACCGGGTGTTGGCGCCGGGATGGCACTCGCCGCAGGTCAGGGCGAGGTTGGCCTTGTTGACCGTCGAGGTGGGGTCGTTCTGCGACTTGATGGCGTGGTCGCCGTGGCAGCTCGCACAGTTGACCACCTCCACGGCGCCGCCGCGGACGGCGAGGCCATGGTAGCTGTCGGAAAAGGTCTTGAAGGTGTCGTTCGACAGGCCGTAGCGGCGGGTGAGCCGGACGGAGGCGTGGCACTCGGCGCAGACCTGCTGCGCGAGATTGGCCTTGGCCACAGGTGAGGTCGGGTCGGTGTGCCCCTTGATGTCGTGCTCGCCGTGGCAGCTGGTGCAGCCGGCGGAGTCCAGGTTGCCCTTGAGCAGCGCGCTGGCGTGGACGCTGGTCGCGTATTCCTTGGCCTGCTCCTGATGGCACTTCGCGCAGGTCTCGGTGAGCCGGAGCCGGCTGATCTTGGCGCCGGCGACGGCCGCCTTGTTCATGGCGTGGGCCCCGTGGCAGTCGATGCAGCCGGCGGCCTTCTCCTTGCCCGCCTGCAGGGCGGCCCCGTGCACCGAGCGATCGAACGAGGAGACGAACTTGGCCCCGAGGTTGGACTGGCCGGCGACCTCGGCCTTGTCCACGTGGCAGGATTCACAGAGCCGCGCCTGCGCGAGCTTCAGTTCCACCCGGGAGCGGGCGGGACCCTGGCTGGCCAGCCGTTCCACGTGACAACCCAGGCAGGTGGGGGTGGTGCGTTTGGCGCCCTCGATGCGTCCGGCGTGGGCGGAGGCGCGATAGTCCTTTGCCGCGGCCTCATGGCAGCGGCCGCAGGCCTCGGTCTGGCGGGCGCCGCTGAAGGCGAAGTCCTTCTGTTTAGCGGCCACGGTGGCGTGTGAGCCGTGGCACTCGACGCACGAGGTGTCCCGGCCTGCGGGGAGGGGGGAGAGGGCAAGGCGGGGATGAAA
>JBAXWQ010000147.1:0-8234 GCA_037128315.1 Opitutia bacterium
GAACACGAAAGCAGGGGGTGCGCTCCGGACCGATGAGATTGTCCTGGAATGAGTCCGGGCCCAGGGCGCGGCGGCGGCGCGGCGGGCAGGCCGCTTCAATGGCGAGGCGGTTGGCCGGCCAGGCGGAGTAGTCGAAGAGGTCCAGGCAGAACTCCAAGCCGCGGTTCATGAAGCGGGCGGACTCGGGCAGGGTGTAGCCTCCGCGCTCAAACTCGCAGCGCACCACCAGGTCGCTGGGCTCCTGAATCTCGACGAGCAGCAGGCCCTCGCCGAGGGCGTGCGGCACACCGCCCGGCACGAGGTAGGTGTCACCGGGCTGGACGGGGATTTTATCGAAGCAGGCCTCCAGGCCGGCGATGTCCTGGGTTGCGATCATGCGGCGGAGGGCGTCGCGGGACGGCGGACGCTGGAAACCGAGATAGAGATACGGCGTGACCCCGGGCCGGGCCCCGAGGATGTGATAGGCCTCGGTCTTGCCGCTCGGCGAGTTGAGGAAACGGCGGGCAAAATCCGCCGTCGGGTGCGCTTGGATATGCAGCCGGATGGCGGGATCGAGCAGCTTGACGAGCAGATGGGGTTGGGCGCCGAACTTGGCGGTGTGCGCCGCGCCGAGGAAATACTCCGGATCGCTGGCCAGCAGGGTGGGGAAGTCATGGGTCGCGCCGCCGAGGGTGACCCGGGACACGCCTTCCAGGATATTCTCGCGGCCGGCGTTGACGGCCCGCGTGGTCGAGGCGATCCAGTCCTCGGGGAAATGTGCGTCCATGGCCGAGGGCCGGCCCGCCCAGGCATCCAGCGTGCGGCCACCGGTATAGGTGCGCCAGACGCGGTTGGAAGGAAGGAAGGCGAGTTTGCCACGGTAAGGGGACATGAACTGAGGAGAGCGTAGGGGGCGCGGGGCCGAACGGCAGCTTGGCGTCGTTTGGATGGTTAAGCAGAGTCGCGCTTGGCGGCATCTGCCGCCGCGGTTCTGCGCCCGGAGGCAATCAGCACGAGGCCGATGGTGACGACGAGACCGCCGCAGCCGATGAAGGCGAGCCGGCCGGTGAGCGGGTTGGGAATCAGCGCGAGCAGCAGCACAAAGCTGCCGTAGGTGAGGCTGAGCCAGCCGACAGCGGCGGACTGGCGGGCGTCGTTGGCGGCAGCGGCGCCTTCCTCGCCCACGAAGTCGATCGGCGTGTCGATCCGCGTGAGGAATTTCTCCACCTCGGCCCGGTGCGCTGGGGGGCTGTCCTTCCAAAACAACGTGCTCAGCAGGAACCAGAGGGTGCCCAGCCCGACGTTGGCGAACAGCTGCACGCCTTGGCGCCAGTATTCCTGCGATTCGGGGCCCATGGGCGAGGTCATGCCAAAGAACTGCGCGGCCCAGCCGGGCGGCAAATAACGGTCGATGAGGATCGAACTGGCAAAGCCCACGACCACGGTGCTCCAACCGGACCAGGCCGGGGTGCGCTTGATGATCAACGCCAGCACCAGCGGCACCGTGATCGGGACGCCGATCAAAATGCTGATCCGCTGCATCTGGATAAAGAGGTTGAACTCCTTGAGCTGGCTCACGCGCAGCGCGACCAGAATGATGATCAGGCCGAGGCAGAGGGTGACGAGCTTGCCGGCCTTGAGCAAATGGCCATCCGTCGCGTCGGGGCGGCAGACCGGCTGGTAGAAATTCTTGATGAAGATGCCGGCGCTCTTGTTCAGGCCGGCGTCCATGGCCGACATGGTGGCGGCGAAGATGCCGCTCACGAGCAGGCCCAGCATGCCCATGGGGGCCACGACCCGCGTGATGGCGATGAAGGCCGCCTCATCGGGATGACCCAGGGTGGGGAACTGCCCTGAGAGATGGGGGAACACGGCGCGGGCCGCCATCGGCGGGATGAACCAGATGAAGATGCCGAGGAGGTACAGGCCGCTGCCCAGGAAACCTGCCCAGCGCGCATGGCGGCTGTCCTTGACGCTGAGATAGCGGTTCGCGTCGAGAAGGTTGTTGGTGCTGATCACCTGCTTGAGCAGCATGGCGGCGCACCAGAGGCCCAGAAAATTGCGGTTCCACAGGGCGCTCAGGTCGAGGTGACCGGGCGGGATTTTTGCGAGGAACCCGGACAGGCCGCCGAGATGGGTGAGGGCCAGCACGGTGATGGTCAGGCACACCGGCATCAAGATGAGCATCTGGATGAAGTCGCCGGCGATGACGGCCCAACTGCCGCCGAGCAGAGCGATGGAAAGCACCACCACGCCGAGGACGATGATGGTAAGGGACAGGTCAAAGCCGAACACGGCGGAGAAAAACACCGCCACCGCGTTGAGGTGCAGGGTCGCCTGCAGGGTGCCCAGGGGCATTTGCAGCCAGGTAAAGACCTGCTCGTTGGCCCGGCTGAAACGCAGGCGGACGGCCTCGATGCCGGTGACCACGCGCATCTGGCGGAACTTGGGCGCGAAGTGGAGGGCGTTGATCAGGAAGCCCAGGGAGTTGGCCACATAGATGATGATGATGGGCCAGCCATCCCCATAGGCCTTGCTCGCGGCGCCGGTCAGGGTCCAGGCGCTGAACGACATCATGAAGGCCGAGCCGCCCACCATCCACCACAGGGCCTTGCCGCCGCCCCGGAAGTAATCACTGACGTTGGTTACGAAACGGCGGAACACCCAGCTGATCCCCAGCATGAAAGCAAAGTAGAAACCGATCACCAGGTAGTCGTAGGGGGTCATGGGCGAAGCGGTGAGATGACAGATTAATAATTATTAAATTCCAAGATAAAACAACCGGCCGGGAGCAGAGTCCGGCGTGGAGTGTCCCGCGGCCATGGGGCTCACCGGGCTGGGCCCGTCGAGTTGCCCACCACCAGGGGGGCCGGCAACACCAGGTCGCTGAAACCCTCGACCGGCACGCCTTCCCCGACGACGAGGCGGGCGGCCGCCTCGCCCAATTTCTCGGGACTGGTGCCCGCCCCGGTGATGCGCAGATCGCCTTCGATGCTCAGGAGAGAGACGTCGGCTGAGACGAGGCTGATGTCGCCGGGCACCTTCCAGCCTTCGCGTTCCAGGGCGAGGGCCGCCCCCGCGCCCATGTTGGAGTTGTAGGTGACGAAGGCGGTGGGAAAATCGGCCCGGCGGGAATGCTTGAGCAGGGTGTGGATGGCCTTGGCCCCTTCGGCCCGGTCCCCCTGCTCGAGCACCACGGAGTAGCGCGGGTCGACGGCCAGGCCCAGCGGTTCCAGCGCGGCCTTGAGCGCGGCCAGGCGGGCATGGTGCCGGCCGAGGCTGGCGTTGCCGCCGAGCCAGCCGATGCGGCGGTGGCCGAGATTGAACAGGTGCCGGGCGACCTCGATCAGGGCCTGCGGCTCATTGCCCAGCACGGAATGGCACAGTCCGTGGTATCGGGCGGACACGGCGACGACCGGGTGTGTGAGCCGGCAGAGTTCCTCGATGAACGGCCGCTGCACCTCCCCCATGACCACCACGCCGGCCAGGTGCTGGCTGGGATGAAAGTGTTTCCGCAGTTTTTCCGGCGTGAGTTCATCCTCCGCGCCGAGGTACACGGCCCGGCAGCCGCGCGCCTCGAGTTCTTCATGCAAGCCGTGCTGCACATGGCCGAAGTAGATGTTGGGGTTGTAGAGCCGGAGTGGGGCGCGGAGGATAAAGCCAATCTGCCGGACACCGGCGGAGGCCGGGGTGGATTCCATGCGCATGCCCTTCGGCAGGTAACCTTGGGCCACCGCCCGCGCCCAGATGCGCTTGTAGGTGTCGGGGTTGATGCCGGCGCTTCGTCCGTTCAGGGCGAGTGACACCAGGGCCTGCGAAACGCCCAGTTCCTTGGCCAGCTGCATTTGGGAAATCTTTTTCTTGGGACGCACGAAAACGAATCATGATAATTATGAGGGACTTTTCAAAGACATATTCATTACCCGGGCGTTGCCGCGGGCCGCGGCGTGAGCAGCCTGCGCGGGAGGTGCGGAACGCCGCCAGAATTCTTCGCTATTGCCCGGTTTGACACCCTGGGTACCTTGCAGGAGCAATCCATGAGACCGTCGTCATCTTATCTGCGCTATTTTTTCCCGGCCCTGCTGCTCGGGGCGCTGGCCGGCTCTTCCCGGGCGGCGGATTTGCAGAATCTGCTGCAGACCTCGCCCTTTGCCCCGGTCCCGGTCGCCAATGCTCCCGGTCAGGCGTCGACCAGTCTTGAATTTCGCGGGGTGTTTGCGGACCAGGGCGAATATTTTTTCAGCCTCTATGAGACCTCAACCCGGCGTAGCCTCTGGGTGGGCCTCAATGAACCGGGCAACCCTTTCACGGTGCGCGCCTATGATCCGGCCAGCGAGACGGTGACCGCGGAGTATCAGGGGCGCACACTGCCGCTGTCCTTGAAGGCCGCCAAGATTCTCGTGAGTGCGCCCGCCCCCCTGCCACCGGTGGCCAGCGTGCCCGGGACGGCGTTGGCCCAGCCCGCCGCGCCGGCGGGGACGCCGGAGGCCCAGATTGTGGAGGAAATCCGCCGCCGTCGGGCACTGCGGCAGCAGTCGGCCGCGGGCACTGCACCCACCGTCTCGCCGGCTCCCGCCGCCAAGCCGGTCAAGAAGCAGCAGCCATGATCGCTTCCGGGGCGACGCGGGGACGACACGGGTCGGCCTTCACTTTGGTCGAGGTGCTGCTGGCTTTGGCCGTGATGGCCCTGCTGGGCACGCTGCTGCTGCCCGGGGTGAACTCCATCCTGCGCAGCCTCGCGGTGAGCGAGCCCGATCAAGTGGTCTGGCAGACCCTCAATCAGGTGAGGGAACAGGCGTTGACCGGCAATCGCACCCTCTGGCTCCAGCCGGGCCTGGAAAACAGCCGGCTGGTCTGGAGCGATGGGCCGCGCAGTTGGACCAAGGATCTGCCGGCCGGCTGCCAGGTGCAGTTGCTGCAGGCGCAGTCCGGCGCCAAGGTGCTGATCGGCGGCCAGCTGATAGAAACGCGGGAGGTGGCCGGCGTGAATTTTTATCCTGACGGCAGCTGCGACGCCTTCCGCGTGCAGTTGCGGAAGGCGTCGGGGGGTGCGCAGATCCTGACCATTGATCCCTGGACCTGCGCCCCGATCATTGCCGCGGGGAAATCACCCGATGAAAGCTAGGGCGTGTTTGCAAGCTGTCAGCACACGTCATCGAGGGTGAAAATGTTTACGCAACCCGACACACCCCGCCCTGCCGGGCACCCCTCTCCAAGAGGGGACTCAGTGCAGCGTTCGATAATGATTGGGTCCCCTCTGGAGAGGGGTGGCGCACCGCGCCGGGGTGTGTTGGCTTTTAAGGCACATCTTAATCCTGCATCCGCCCGCGGTTTTACGCTGCTGGAGGTGCTGGTCAGCCTGGCCATATTCGCCCTGGCTGCCGTGATTTTGGCGGCGGCGTACGTCAATACCCTGACCGCCTTCGATGCGGCGGCGCGGCAGCAGGGCCGCCAGCAGGATCTCACATGGGTGCGCGCCGGTATCTTGGCCGAGCCCGAGCGCAAAGTCGTGGAGGAAGGGGGCGAGCTCGTGCTGCCTGATGACCGCCGGGTACGCTGGGAGGCGGAGATCACCCCAACCGGGGTGGCGGACCTGTTTCAAGTGACCTTGCACTGCACCTTCACCGGGTCCGGCCGGGCAGGGGCATGGACGCAGGACTCGCAGCTCATGGTGCTGCGGCCGACGTGGTCCGAGTCCGACGCCCGCGAAAAACTGCGGGCCGCCGCCCGGGCCAAGCTGGCGGAGGAGAGAAAATCATGAGCCGGCTGCCGCAGTCCGGTTGGGCCCGGAGTTCGTCAGCCTTTTCACTGATCGAAATCCTGCTCGCCGTGGCCCTGCTCGGCGCCTTGCTGCTTGCCCTGAATGTCTTTATTTTTTCCATGGGGGAGATCTGGGGCCGGGGCCGCGAGCAGCGGCTCTTCAATGAGCATGCCCGGGCGGTCACCCGCCATGTCGAGCACATGCTGCGCACCGCCGCACTGGCGCCGGCGGCGCTGCCGGGCCTGACCCCGAGCATGACGGTGGCGGAAGTCCGAGGGGAGGGCGGCACGGAGCCGCTGCTGACCTTTGAACTGCCCGAGGGCGACCGGGTCCTGCCCTGGCCGGAGCATCCGCTGCCCGACGTGGTGTGCTCGCTCGCCGCCGTCAGCAATCAGGGGCTGGTGCTCTACTGGCACTCCCGGCACGAAATCGATTTTGCCGATCAGGCCCCGCGGTCGGCGGTGTTGTCCCCGCTGGTGACCGCGCTGAGCTACGATTATTATCAGGCGGATTTCAAGCAGTGGCAAAACCAGCCGCGGCTGCAACGGGACCGCCAGGGCCTCTGGCAGGCGCCGGCCCGGCTGCGGCTGCGTTTTACCTATGGGCAACTGACGACTGAAACCACCCTTTTGCTGCCGGCCCCGGGGACGGCGTTGCCGGCTTTTTGATCATGCGCCTCGCCGCTCCCTCTGGTCCAGCCCGCGGAAGTCCGACCGGCACCCCCGCCCACCGCGGGGCGGTGATTTTGCTGGTGCTGGTCACGGTCATGCTCACCGCGTTTTTGCTCGGTCGCTTCATCCAGCGGGCGGGCACCGAATTGCTGGCCGACGCCCATGCGAGCGACCAGGCGCGCTTGCGCGGCGAGGCCTACTCGGCTCTCGAGGTTGCCTTGGCGGTGCTGGCGGATTTCCGCGCCCTGGACGGTGCGCTGTACAGCCCGGCCCAGGGCTGGGCCGATCCGCTGCGCTATGCGGGCTATGAGCCAGCCGGGCGGCGGGTGGTGGAGATCCATTTCGAGGATGAAAGCGGCAAGGTATCGCTGCCCACCTTGGATCAGGCCGCCTTGCAGTCGGTCCTGGAGCAGGCGGGCTTGGCCCGGCGGGAGGCGGAGCTGGCCAGCGATGCCATGCTGGTCTGGATGCGCCCCGATTATACGCCGGCCTCGCTGGAAAATGATGCCCAGCGTTATGAACGGGCTGCGCTGCCCCATCTGCCCCCGCAGCGGTCCTTGGCTTCCTGGCATGAATTGGCGGCCATCGCGCAGGCCCGCGAATATTTCTACGATGAATCCGGCCAGCCCAACGACCGCTGGCGCTGGCTGGCGGCCAACCTCTCGCTGTATGCCTTCAATGGGTCGAACCTCAACACCGCCACCCCGGCCGCGCTGGCCGCCGCGGGCCTGTCCGAGTCTCAGGCCGCCTCCCTCGCGCAATACCTCCAGGCCCCGGTGGCGAGCGGCGGGCCGCGTTATTTTCATTCCGCGGCGGAAGCCAATGCGAGCGCCGGCGTGGCCGGCCTGCCGGGGAAATTGAGCGCCGTGGTGCAGGTGCTGCGCATTATCGTGACGGTGCACGACGGCGCGGCGGTCTTCCGGATGAGTGCGGTGGTGACGCCGCCCGGCGGGTCGGTCGCTCCGCTGGGGGCGACGAAGGGCAATGCCCCGGCCGCGGCCCCCGACGAGAAGAACGCCCCGGTCTCCGTTAAAAAGTTGGACTACCCCTTCCGCATCCTCGACATTCATGAGGATATCGCTCCGGCGGAGCCGCCGGCCGAACCCGTCTCCTAACCCGGACATTTTCAAGTTGAAATCAAACCCACCAGAAAAATATCCGTTTTCCCCGGCGTGGCGCCGGGGAAAAGCGACTTTGTCGCGGTTAGCCCCGACAAAGTCGGCCCAACCGGGCGAACCTGGCACCCCGGCCGGGGTGCCAAGTTCGGGCTAAGCATGTCTCCGTCACCATTGATTTCCCCTCCCGCCGCCGCGACTCCCACGTTGCTGCCAGCGGATGCTTTTTTTGTGCGGTGGCTGCCGTTGGTGGCGGGGGCCGAGGCCGGATCGCAGGTGGAAATCGCCCTGGAGAATTTTTCCCCCTTTCCCCGGACCCAGCTCTACTACGGCTTCGTCCTTTCGCCGGCGCGGACCAGTGCCTTGGTTTTTGCGGCCTTTCAAAAAAGGTTCTCCCGGGATGAAACCGCCCGCTGGCCCGAGGCGCCGGCGGTGCTGCCGGAATTCCTGGCGCTCCTCGGCGAGCCGCCCACCCGGCCCCTCATCCGGGTCTGGTCGCACAACCTGCTCTGCATCGCGGCGGCGTGGGACGGCCAGGAAACCCTGCCCCGCGCCCTGCTGTCCGGCCCGGCGGGCGAAGCCAACCGGGCCGAGGTGCAGGCCGCGCTGGTCCAGGAGTTGCGGAGCCGCACCGGCCTCACGTCGGCCGAGGTCGTGGTCTACGCCGGCCCGTGCCAGGTGCGCCAGGATCGCCGCGGCCAGCTCCTC